>JBEAOJ010000042.1:0-3273 GCA_041164985.1 Verrucomicrobiota bacterium
TCATGCTCAAGACAGCCACTATCCGTGCCAGGCTCTCCCCCACACTCAAAGAGGAGGTGGAGGAAACGCTTTCGGCACTCGGCCTTACAGTTTCGGATGCGATCCAATTGCTCTTTCATCAGATTCATCTGCGAAAGGGCCTCCCCTTTGAGGTAGCAATCCCCAACAAAACCACGGCAAGAGTTCTCCGCGGCAGCAAGAAGGGAAAAGGGGTCGATAAGTTCTCCTCCAAAAAGGCACTCTACGCTGACCTCGGTCTATGAGGTCACTCAGCCGGACATCCCAATTCAAGAAGGATGTCAAAAAGGTCGAGAAGCGAGGAAAAGACCTGCAGAAGCTACGCGCTGTTCTCGATCTTCTGATCGATGCAAAGCCACTTCCTGACTCGCTACGAGATCATGCTCTACAGGGTGAATTCAAGGGTAGTCGGGACCTGCATATTGAACCGGATTGGTTGCTGATCTATACGCTTGAACAAAACCATCTTCGTCTGGAAAGAACAGGAACCCACTCCGATCTGTTTCGTTAGTAACAGGTAAGGAGCTAGGAGTTGGTAGCTGGAAAACAAGCCGCTCGGATGCGGCGCGTAAGGTCACGCGAATGCGTGACCCATGAGGGCGGCACAGCTTGCCGGGCAAGCAAAGTCGAGGGTCGAGGGCGTAATCAGCAATCAGGAGCCGAGTCGAAGGTCGAGCGTCGAGGGTCGAGGGCGTAATCAGCAATCAGCAATCAGCAAAGAGGGAAGGTGGGAAGGTCAGAACCAAGCCTCAAAGCCGTAGAGGTTGACAACCACTCACCCTGGGTGCATTGGTGATGCCATGGAAATCACGATGCTTCTCCATGATTGCTCGCTCGACGGGGAGTCAGGATACGCGGCGACCTGCGTGGAGTTCCCGGAAGCCAACGGCCAAGGGGAAACTCCCGAGGAATGTGTTCAGGATCTGCGCTCTGCGGTGCATGAGGTGCTGGAATTCCGCAGGGAGGAAGCACGTAAGGCCCTCACCCTCGGAGACAAACTCGAAGTCATCGCTGCGTGAAACGCGAGGCTTTGCTCGCCCATCTGCGCCATCATGGATGCCAGTTGGCAAGGGAAGGAGCTGCGCACTCCATTTGGAAAAACCCCGCAAACGGGGAGATCCAAACCATCCCAAGGCACCGTGAGGTGAAACGATTCACCGCCAAGTCAATCTGCCGAAAACTCGATTTGCCTGTCCCGAAAGGAGCTTGATGGCCAGATAGGCAAAAGAGCGGAGCGGGCGACCTGGAAGAGTCCTTCAGCCTCTCTTCCTCAGAACTTGCATCCCAAGCTCCAGAAGATGTTCTGGCTGACGAGGTCGCTGTTCCCTGCGGCGGCGTTGTAGAAGAAGGCTGTGTTCCAGCGCTTCTTGTACTCGAAGGTCACGCCGACACCGGTGTAGAGGGTGTCGCGAAGGGGAGCGGAGCTCGTGTTGACCACCGGCGTTCCGGAGAGGTTGCCGTTGATGTTGTAGGGGTTCTGCATGAACTCGTGCTGCCAGGCCAGATTGACCTGCGGCACGACCGTGAGGTTGCGGGTGGCCTTCCAGTTGTAGGCGCAGTTGGCACCAAGGTTGTAGATCATGCTGGCGGTGTTCCAGTTGAGGCCCTGGTAGTCGAGGCTCTGGGCACCCGTTTCGTTGAAGGAATTCATCCCGAAGTAGGTGTACTGGAGGCTGGAGACCGGACCGAATGCCCAGTTGCCCTTCCTGAAGTTGTATCCCGCCGCGATCATGCTATCGAGTTCCCCGGCGCCGGGCGTGCTGTTGGCCGTGCGGTTCATCCCGGGGAAGGTGATGGCTCGCGTGACCGAGTAGTTGTTGTAGCTGCCGCCGATCAGGGCGTCGCCGTAGAAGCCCCTTCCGCTCGGATCACCGTAGGTGGCGAGCAGTCCGAAGCGGACGGCGTTGTTGATGACCGTGCTGCCCGAGTAGGTGCCGCTGTACTTGGCATAGGTGCCCTGGTAGCCGGAATAGATGCCGGTGGCCACGGCAGGGCTCCACTTGTAGGTGAGGCCGGCGATCAGACCACCGCTCTGGGCGTTGAAGTTCTGGAGCATGTTGCCGCTGTTGGCCTGGGCGAAGATGCCGTTGCCATCCACGAACATTCCCCAGTGGTTGTCCTCTCCCGGGCGCAGGATGTCCTTCTTGGAGTCGAGGACACCCTTGTCCCCCTGACCCTCGAGGATGGCGATATTGTCACCGAGTCCGCTCATCGAGAAGCCGGTGCCCGCCACGCGGAGGCCGAACATCTGCTGGACCAGGTCGTTGTACTGGGCGTTGGCCGCATTGAAGGCCATCGTCGAGAGCGACTGGTAGAGCGTCGGGGCGATGGCGGCGAAGGCCTGGGCGTACTGGGAGGCCGTGAGGCTGTCGAGCGCCGTGGAGACGGTCAACTTGTCGCCGCTGGTCGCGGTGATGAAGGTATCCAGGGCCTTGGCCACGCTGGCATCGTTCGGGGTGGTGGCCATCTGCGTATAGGTCAACGGCGCGATAAGCAGGGTGCCGAGCGAGTTGTTCGCGCCGCTCACAAGGAACCTGCCGCGCAGGGTCGGATTATCGAGCGTGATCGTGTCAAAGGTCCCCGTGATTCCGCCCGTCGCGGTCAGGAACTGGAAGCTGGTGCCCGGGGCCAGCGCGTAGCCGCCGAAGCCGACGGCATTGAGCGCTCCGGCCAGGGAGGCTGTTCCGGTGACCACAATGCGATCGAAGGAGGAGAGGGAGGCCGCCTGGAAGAGGATCGCTCCCGCCGATGTCTGGGTGTAGTTGCCGGCGATCGTGAGGGTGCCCGGTGAGTTGCCGGGGGAGACCGTGCCCGAACTCACCAGATTCCCGTTGAGGGTGCCGGAGCCGCCAAGCAAGCTGCCGTTCGCGAGGGTGAACCCGTTGGTGGAGGTGTACTGGCCATTGACGATCGTCGTGCTGTTGTTGTTCATCGTCACGGCGGCCTTGATGATGACATTCACGCCAACGGGGATGTCGAGCTCGCCACCGGGCTGGTAGACGACCCAGGGATAATTGTTATTGCCGGGTCTGAATTCATCAGGTCCCGGGAAGACGATGAGACCGGGCGTGAAGTTCAGGAGGAGATTTCCTCCGGACACGGTGAAGAAGAAGTTATTGGCATCAAATCCGTTGGTCATGCTGCCGGGGGCAAAAGACGCCCGGAAGTTGACTCCCTCGGCGAGATCGCTTCCGGTCATGACGACCCATGTGTTGGTCAGTGTCTCGTTCGCATCCCAGAAGTCGTTGGTCGCAT
>JBEAOJ010000043.1:0-2576 GCA_041164985.1 Verrucomicrobiota bacterium
GTCGCAATCGCGACACCAGGTCTCCTCGGCACTCTTGATCGGAACAACGACGAGATCCCATGTCCAAGAAACCCTGGTTCAGCAATCTGAAATGCCGCGAGTGCGGACGTCTCTACGAGAAGGAGGCGATCCATATCTGCGAGTTCGACTTCGGCCCGCTTGAGGCCGCCTACGACTACGATGCCATCCGCGGGACGCTCACCCGTGAACTCATCGAGTCGCGTCCCCAGACGATGTGGCGTTACCGCGAGCTCCTGCCGATCGACGGGGAGCCGACCGTCGGCACCCAGGTTGGTTTCACCCCGCTCGTGAAGGCCGACCGTCTGGCCAAGAAGCTCGGGATCAAGGAACTCTGGATCAAGAACGACTCGGTCAACTATCCGACCCTCTCCTTCAAGGATCGCGTGGTCTCCGTCGCCCTCAGCCGCGCGCGTGAACTCGGATTCGAGGTCGTGGCCTGCGCCTCGACCGGCAATCTCGCCAACTCCGTCGCCGCCAACGCGGCCAATGCTGGCCTCAAGAGCTACGTCCTCATCCCCTCGAACCTCGAGCAGGGCAAGGTGCTCGGTTCGCTCGTCTACGGCACCAATGTCATCGGCATTAAGGGCCCCTACGATCAGGTGAACCGTCTCTGCTCCGAGATCGCCGGCAAATACGGCTGGGGCTTCGTGAACGTCAACCTCCGCCCCTACTACGCCGAGGGATCGAAGACCATGGGCTTCGAGATCGCCGAGCAGCTCGGCTGGAAGCTTCCCCGCCACACCGTTGCCTGCATGGCATCAGGTTCCCTCCTCACCAAGATCCACAAGGCCTACAGGGAGTTCATAGATCTCGGCATCGTGCCAAAGAGCGACTTCTCGATCCATGGCGCCCAGGCCTCGGGATGCTCCCCGATCAGCTCAGCCTTCAAGGCCGGCACCGACATCGTCAAGCCGGTCCAGAACCCCGACACGATCGCCAAGTCGCTCGCGATCGGCACCCCGGCGGACGGCTATTACGCCATCCGCAGCATGAGGGAGACGGGGGGCAGTTGCGAAGACTGCACCGACGAGGAGATCGTCGAGGGGATCAAGCTGCTGGCCGAATACGCCGGCATCTTTGCCGAGACGGCCGGCGGCGTCACCGTCGCCTGCGCCAGGAAGCTCATCGAGAGCGGCAAGATTCCCAAGGAGGAGGGAGCCGTCCTCTGCATCACCGGTCACGGCCTCAAGACTCAGGAGGCCATCATCGGCAAGGTGGGCGAGCCGCGCGTCATCGGCGCCAGCCTCCGCGAATTCGAGGCCCTCGTCGCCGACGAAGTGGCCATTAAGTCATAATCCTCAGGTTCCAGTTTCAGGTCTCATCCTTTCTGTCGTCCCTTCCTAACAGCCTACAGTCTAAACCGCTAAACCCCTAAAAAACAGCCGTCGAAAGTCGAGGGATGAGAGTCGAGTATTACCCGATTCCCCAACTTCAACTTTCATCATTCATACTTCATCCTTTCCCAATATGCCCACCATCCGCATCCCCACCCCGCTCCGCAAGCTCACCAACAACCGGGAGGAGGTCACCGCCTCCGGTGCCACCCTCGGCGCCGTCCTCGACGAACTCAACGCCGGCTTCCCGGGCCTCGGTGAGCGCATCGTCGACGAGCAGGGAACCATCCGCCGCTTCGTGAATATCTTCGTCAATGACGAGGACGTGCGCTTCCTGCAGGAGAAGGAGACTCCGGTCAAGGAGACCGACGTGATCTCCATCGTCCCCGCCATCGCCGGCGGATAGGGTTTCTCTTGCCCTTGCCCACCAGCAGGAAAAATCCGACACTCTACTCCATGGAAAAGACCCGCCTCTGGCTGATGTATCCGGCAAAGCTCATCACCCGCCCGATCATCCACGAACTCGGCCACAAGTTCGCCGTGACCACCAGCATCCGTCAGGCGAGCGTCAACGAGGAGGTCGGCATCGTCTCCCTGGAACTTAGCGGTGAGCGGGGCGAGAACAAGAGGGCCATCGCCTGGCTTGAGGAGCTCGGCGTGAAGGTCGAACCGGTCGAGATCAACACGATCGAGGGCTGAACCCGGACTCCGGCTTGCGGCAGGGGCGGTCGTTGTTATGGTTTTCACGCATGCGGTTGCCCGATCGTGATCAATCAAGACGGGGACGTTTACACGTCGCGGGATTATTCGCGGTAATCTGCGCCTTAGCCGGGGCGGTGTTCTCCCCGCTTCATGCCCAATCCTTCGCGGACGGAACCGCTTTCACCCCTCTTGCCATCACCACGCCGGGCAGCAACGGTGTGGCCGCCAATCTGGCGGATGTGACCGGCGCCCAAACCTTTTACAATGTCGGTGTCTATGGCCAGAACACCACCAGTTGGGTGGTGGATGCGGGCCTTGTCTGGGGAGGGCACGAGGCGATTTCGAATCTCTCCTACACCTACGGATCGAGCGATGCGCTGACCGCCCCTGACGGACACGCCACGGCGGTCGGCATGCTTCTGGGCGGGGTTCCGGCATCCGCGCCGTACTACTGGTACAGGCTGGGGATGGCCCCGCTCACCACGCTTGGTTCCGCCGCGCTGGCCACCTCGCTTAACG
>JBEAOJ010000044.1:0-10559 GCA_041164985.1 Verrucomicrobiota bacterium
TTTCAGGCGGAGCACCGGCAAGTTGGTAGGAAAACGTGATGCTTTCGACAAGTTCGATGGGTGTCCTTTTGTATTCCCTGGAGGAATTCTTTTTCATGAGGGGGTGGTGCTCTCCCGTCAGGGTGTTCTGAAGGATCAGTTCGGAGAAATCATATTCCGTGTCGTTGATGACTTTTTTCTTCTCTTGAAAATCGACCACCTTTAGGAACGGGGCCCCGGGTATCGTGTCGCCCTTCATGACCGTTCTTGTGGAAGTGTCGGGTCTATCCCCTTTGGCGGGGTTGGGCAGGGGGATGAACGGGCGAACCTGAAATTCCCTGACGCCATTATTCTCCTCTTCGCCAAGAAACTCGAGCACGTAGGTGCTCTTGTGGATTTCGTTTCCAACGAAACTCAGCTTGCTGCAAAGCGAAGGAAATTGGTTGGGATTGTTGGGATCGGTTCCCGCTTCGAATTCTTCCCGAACCGTGAAGCCCTTGCGCCTGGGGTCGCGTTCCAGAATGTTCATGTCGGTGTAGTCGAGTCTGTGGTCGATCAGCCATTGATTAGGAACCGGGGGATAGAGGGGTTCATTCCCCTCCATCGGGTCGATCAGCTTCCCTTCCTTGAGCAGATAGGGGCGGGAAACAAAAGGGGAGGCACCATCAGCTCTCATCTCCCAACGCGTTCCTTGCTTGATGTGATTCAGTGAGGAAAGCGCATCCGTTGATGCGGAGGGGGTGTAGCCCCCCCCTTTTCCGGCCAGGGGTGACTGTTTGAAGGATTCCTCGAAATCCCGTGACAGGAGAAACAGGGCGACGGCGCTTCCGATGGCAATCAGCACGGCAATCCCGAGAAGGACCAGGTGATACCGGCCTATGAGGAAGGATTTCATGGGCGGATCATTTGGGTTTCACGGGTGTCTCGGGCGAGAATTGCTCCCGGTTGAATTCAAGGAAGCGGATTTTCATTGAGACATTGACCTGTTCCCTGCCGACGATGATGGGAAGACGCTGGGCAGTTGACTGCCCATCGGTCGGAGATTGAGGGGCCTCGGAAGAGGTGTCGCGGCGAGGAGGCTCCGCCACGCTGTTCTGGAGTTGCAAATTCTCGATCACGAGGAAGTAGGGGGCGGATGCGATCGAGTTCATCAAGTCGCGGAGAGAGGGTTGATCGCATCGGAAGCTGATGCGGATGTCGCCGACCGTATCATAGACACTCTTGGATGAGGCATCGGCTGGAGTGATTGGTTTTTTCCCGGCTTCGGCTGTTTTGCTGACCGGGGGGGAGGCTGATCGCGTGAACTCGCTAAGAATAAGTCCCTCGCGGGAAGTAAGCTTCCCGGCGATCCAATCAAGCACGGTAAGTTGCCTAGCCAGAATCATTACATCGTCGGGAGAAGGAAGGCGGTTCTCATACTCCTCCAACCCTAGGTAGAATCCGGGAGGTAAGGTCACCCCCTTGGAAGCTGCCGCGGCTTTGATGGCAGTGACTTGGGTGCGCAGGCCGTCCTGAAGAAGTTGCGGTCGGTCCTGTGGACGTGCCTTTTCCAGATCGTGGAAAGGAGGAATACGGAAGGCTTGGAGGGACTTTGCAAGGTTGTCGAGCTCCGAATGTTCGCGATCCAGATTGGCTTGGAATTTCACCAGATTAGCCTGGTTGGGAAACGGGTTCTGCTGGCTGAGTTTGGTGAGCTTTGAGAGCGCTTCGGAGTAGGATTGGGAAACGGTCAGATAACCATTCCAAGCATCGAATGCGAACCATCCCGCGCCCCCGGTGCAAAGTAGGAAGGCCGCCATCAGCATGGCGGCGTTCTTGTTCTCGGAGATCCAGGTTGTGATCGTGTTCATCCGTTTCAGGGGAGATTGGGGATGTGGTTTCTCAATGGAATCCTGAGTGCAAAAGGATAGGCCCAGTATTCCCCGCTGGGGCTGCCCCGCTGGGTGATGACCTTGGTCATTTCCTTCTCTTCCACGTCAAAAAGTTCGGAGGATTGAAGCGAGGTGACGAAGTCATCGATCACCGAAGCCTGACGGGGGTTGTCCAGATAGAGTCCCTTCACGATCACGGCCTTGACTGCGTTCTCGCTCCCTTTTTCCACGGCGTTTCGCACGGCGTTTTTGGAAGAGGCCTCCACGGCAGGTTGGATCTCGGTGATCCAGAGAAATCGTTCGGGGACCTTGGCGGCCAGTTCGGCGATGATTTTCGGGTAGGCCTCCCTGAGCAGGACCACCTTGAGAAGTTCCCCGCTTGTTTTCCTTATCTCATCCTGTTTTTTTTGTAGTGCACGGAACTTTTCCGTCACTGCATCCGCCTGCTTGGATTGTCGGGTGATTTCCTCGGTTTTCTGAACCGTCACCTTGGTTGCATAATCTGCAAAAAGATACCATGCCGAAAGCGATGCGATCAAGATGGCCGCCGCTCCTGCCAGATACGGGAGGCGTCTGGCCAAATTTTGTTTTTTGAGAACTGAAGGTGGAAGTAGGTTGATGTGAGTGCGGCGATCCGGGAAAAGTTCCAAGGCACCCCCCACAAGTTCCCCAAGATTGTTGGGATTGGCCTCGACGAAGTCAGCAGTTTCCTCGGCTAAAGAAAAGCCTCGGTTGTCTTCGGTTTTCTGGAATTCTATATTCCAAAAACCAACCGGTTTCTGGAATTTTTCCTGAATGAATTCGGCAAGGTAGGGCATTGAGGCCATGCCTCCGGCGAGAAGGATTCTCGAGGGATCCTTACCGCCCAACGTGCCGCGGTAATAACTCAGGGAACGGCTGATGTCCGCCTGCGTCTTGATAAGGGCCTGTCGGGTGATTCGAGCAAGATTGGCCTCGACGGGATCCGCCGGGGGCTCAAAACCGGGACCCAGTCCCACGCTGCCGCGTGAGGTCTTGAGTCGCTCCGCCTCTTCGAGGTCGGCATGGATGTCCTTGGCAATCGCCAAGCTGACGGAGAGTCCTCCGGATGGAATGCTCCTTGAGAAAAAGGATCCTGCTGAGGCGATCACCATGTTGGTGGTGCGGGAGCCGATATCCAGAAGCAGGGTGGGAGACTCGGAATCCGAAACGTCAGCGTAACGGAAGGCATCATAAAGTGCCAGCGGAGACACCGTCACGGATGCGATGCTGAGGCCCGAGGAGGAAACGGCCTGACCGATTGCCTCGAGGAGGTCAGTCTTCACCGCCACGAAGACGACATTCACCGCTCCGGCACCCGTTTTCCCAATGATGACATAATCCCACACCACTTCTTCAAGCGGGAAAGGGATGTTCTGGTGTGCTTCAAACCTGACGACGGCATCCACGTTGCCGGCCGTTCCTTCGGGTATATCGAGGGGGACAACTCGGGTAAAGACCGTGTGGGAGGGGAGGACGCAGACCGCCTCGCCGGATTTGAGATCCCATTCCTTCAGGATCGCCTGAAGCTCCATTTCTATCTGTTCGGGGCGGGAGGTATCGAGGGCGGGATCCAAGAGGAACTCTCTCCGGGTTCCACGTAGCAACCGAAGCCCTCCCTCGGGAGTTTTGGAAAACTCAGCCAATCGAAGAGAGTGCATGCCCAGGTCAAGAACGAGGATTTTCTTGGGTCCGGCCATGATTGTTTCGGTATCGAGGAAGGAATGGGGTTGAAAGAAAGCTTACTGCTTCTTCACCTGCTCGTAGTATTCCCAGTTCAGGGAGGCAAACGGGGTCTCCGATTTGTTGAGGAGATAGCCGGGGGTCTGCTGGAACTGGGGCCACCAGACGCCGCTTCCCTTGAGGCTTTTTTGGGCGACCACCTGTCCTTGTTTTGTCAGAGTGACACCGATATCAACGATGGCCGAGGAAGTGCTTGCGGGTACTTTGCCATCAAATAACCGCTCCATCGATCGGGGGCTGAGGTAAATGACGCTCTTCAGGTCATTCTGTTTGGCCGGCACCGAGGTGAGGGCTGTCTGACCGGTCAGGAGCGCACCTTGGGGGAAAGCCACGGATTTGTTGGAGAGAAGCACGTAATAATTGATCACCAGATCGTCCGTGTACTTTTCAGCAGGGTTTGCCAATTGCGATGCAAAGGTCACCTCGATCTCCAACCAACTTTTGGGCGGGACCGTCTTCTGGATGGCTCCCGAGTAGTTAACGGCAGGTCTTGTGACGATTTGGGGGTCGATCTTCGTGATGGCGAATTCAGTTGCCGTCTGGGCTGGGAGAAAAGAAGATGAACCGATAAGGGTGAGTGCGGGGAAAAGTTTCAGAAATTTCCGACTGGTTGTGATTGCTAAGAGGATTTTCATGGGGGTGTCAGAACGTATTAGGGGTGAACGGTTAATTGAGCCGATACAGGGATAAAAATCCAGAATGAAACTTGGATGTTTCACAGGTGAGTCGATTGATCACCACGCTTTCATGATCCATGCCTTGGCCCCCGGCCTCCGAGGAACGGCCTTCTCTCAGTGTGCACCCTTACGGAAAAGCACCGCCGGAATCGTTCGCAGGATGATCCAGAGATCGAGCAGCAGGGATGCGTTGTCGATGTATTCTATGTCGAGCCGGACCCAATCGTCGAAGTTGCGGATGGAGCTCCTTCCGCGGATCTGCCAGAGGCAGGTCAGTCCTGGTTTGACGCTAAGGCGTCGCCTGTGGGTGCTTTTTTCGATCTTTTCCGTTTCGTAATCCGGCAGCGGCCTGGGACCCACGATGCTCATTTCGCCACGGAGAACGTTAAGAAGTTGGGGAATCTCGTCCAAACTTGTCCGGCGTAGAAATTCCCCGAAGGGAGTGACCCTGGGGTCACTGCTGATCTTGAAGACGGGTCCTTCCATCTCGTTTTGCCGGGTCAGATCCGCGTGAAGATCCGGCGCATTCGCCACCATGGAACGGAATTTCAGGATCGTGAATCGCCGTCCCCGTTTGCCGCTTCGAACCTGTCGGAAGATGATCGGCCCCGGGGAGGTCAACTTGATGCCCGCCGCGACGATGAGTGCGACGGGAAGCAGAATGATTATGCCAAGGGCCGCTCCCACGATATCGATCAGTCGCTTGACCGAACTCTGCCAAAAATCATCGGTTAACCTTCGGAAAACCATCACCCTGCTCCTTCCTGCCGTCTCGAATGAGGGTATGCCGAACAGGCCCCCGACCGAGGGTGATAGGATCCAGACTTCCAGACCTTCGTCCTCGCAGGAGATGGGTAAATCGGCATTCAGCGGCGATTGCGGGGTGACAAAGATGACCCTTCCCGCGCTGTGCTGGCGGATTGTTCTGCGGATCGTGGCGGTATCCAGGAGATCAAGATCGAGCCTTTGGGTGATCTGCAACTCCAGCTTCTCCAACGGGCCGAGGCCCGTCACAAAGGCCTCGGCATCCTTCACTGATCCGATGATCACGCTCCGCTCCCCGAGCGTTCCAAGCCTGTAGTTTCGTTTCAGGAGGGCTCTGGTGATGACCACCCTGAGCATCAGCGTGAGGGGGGCCAGGATCAGGAAGATGATCAGGACGGAGCGACTGGGAACCTCAAGTCGCCCGAAGACCGAGGCGGTGCCGATGATCAGGACAAGCCAGAAACCCGATCTGGCAAGTTGAGTGACAAGCTTTTCAAGGCGTTGGGACAGGGGGTGGGAGTAATAGCCATGAAGGTCCAGGATCAGGGGGCTCAAGGGGATGATCAGCGCAAGCATCCAATAGGATTGGGAGAAAGGTGGGATATCCCCAAGGCGGTCAAGTCGGATCAGGCCGCTTGTGCGTAGCAGATGGCTGATCCAAAGACAGGCTCCAAGAAGCAGCCCATCGACGATCATTGGTAAATCCTTGGAGATTTCCTGTTTGCGGATCATTCTTTTCGAGTCAGCAAGTTATCTTCTATTGTCCAGTCCTTCAAGCATCGTGCCATGGCGACTCTCCAGCATCTTCTTTCCGTCAACCGTTCCCTGGTCGTGGGAACCCTTCATGAGCCCTCGGGGCTGAGATGGTTGAAGGGAGCCACAAAGGCCGGCCTGCGTCGCCTTGATGTGCTGGAGGCCCGTCTAGACGCACTGTCTGGCATGGAGTTGCCGAAGAAATGGCCGCTTCCCGTGATCGCCACGGCCCGTCATCCAGGTGAGGGAGGGAGTGGGAGTCTGTCGAAGGCATCGCGTCGCCGCCTTCTGGAGGAGGCGATCCCCTGGGCTTCTGCCCTTGATGTCGAGCTTCGCTCGGCGCGTCCACTGGCACCCGTGGTGGCGCAGGCTCATCAGCATGGACGCACTGTCATCCTCTCTCATCATGATTTCAAGGGCACCCCCTCGCTGGCTTCCCTGAAAAAACTGGCCGATCGTGCCGCCGGGGAGGGGGCCGACCTGTTCAAGGTGGCCGCCTTGCTGCGTGATCCGCGCGATCTTCAGCGCCTGATCGAGTTGCAGTTGAGCTCCACCAAGGTGCCGGTCGTCGCCATGGGCATGGGGGAAGCGGGGCGGTTTTCCCGCCTGGTTCTCAGCGGGTTCGGCAGTCCGCTATGCTACGGGTGGCTCGGCAAGCCCCAGGTGCCTGGACAGTGGCCCGCACTCCGCCTGCGGGAGTTGCTGGACGAGATCGTTCCCTCGTGAGTCCCGGAGCGCTGCTACTGCCGCTCGGGGCTGGATTCGGCTATGCCTGCGGGGCCATCGCGATCAAGCGTTCCCTCTCTTGCGGGATCTCCGGTTCGTGGGTGAATGTGATCTGCAATGCCGTCATGGCATTGTTCTTCCAATGGCTCTGGCTTCTTCCCGGCGGGGTCATTTCTCCCCGGTTGCTGCTGGCACCGGCCGTTTGCGGTTTCCTGTTCTTCCTTGGGCAGATCTGCACCTTCCGGGCCATCGCAACTGGCGATGTATCCGTTTCCACGCCCCTTCTCGGAACCAAGGTGGTTCTGGTGACCCTTTTCTCGGTCTTCCTGCTGGGGAAGCCGCTGCCGGTTTCCTGGTGGGGGGCGTCCGTTCTGGCAACGCTTGGCATTGCCATGATCTCCTACACCCCGGGTGGTTCTCACCGGCATCTTGCGCAGGCAGTGGCATGGTCTCTTGCGGCGGCCGCCCTCTTCGCCCTCACTGACGTACTGGTTCAGGGTTGGGTGCCGCGCGTCGGATACAGCCGTTTCGCTCCGGTCATGTTCGGAGTCATGGGCATCTGTTCGCTGCTTCATCTTCCCGTCCTTCTCCATGCGGTGAGAAAGCCGCCGCGATCCAATGGGGTGGCCTTCACGCCTGGAGCCTCCCTTCTGTGGCTCTTTGCCGGAGCCCTACTGCTGGCCGTGCAGGCACTCGCGATGTATTCCGCAATCGGGCTCTATGGCAGTGCCGCGCTCACCAATATCCTCTATGGATCACGCTGCCTCTGGAGCGTCCTGTTGGTCTGGCTGCTTGCTTCCCTGGTGCCCGACAGTCCTGTCGGCGGTGACCGTAGCGCCGTGATGTCACGCCGCCTGATCGGGGCGCTTCTGTTGCTCTCGGCGATGGCGCTCGTGTTGCGCTGATCTTCAAAGTATATGGAAACAAATCGCATGACAGAATCATTTCCAGATCCCCTATCGATTCCCTCGCTTGGTGTTGAGGAGATCGAACGTTCACTCGATCTGCTCATGGGGGGAAGTGTTTCCGACGAGCCGAAGGAGCGGTTTCTAGTCGCTCTGCATGCCCGCGGGGAGACAGCCGCCGAGCTTGCCGGTTTCGCCCGGGTGTTGCTTGGTCGCGCGGTCATCCCGGCTCTCGACCGGAGTGATACCCGCCCCCTCCTTGAGCTTTGCGGAACGGGTGGGGACAGGGCCGGCTTCCTGAACATCTCGACTGCCGCGATGTTTGTCGCGGCCGGTGCCGGTGCCAGGGTGGTGAAGCATGGCAACAGGGCGTTCACGTCGAAATGCGGAAGCGCCGACGTGCTCGAGGCGCTGGGTGTGAATGTGCATCTGGATCCATCCCGTGTGGGGGAGGTGTTGGAGAAGGCCGGATGCGTCTTCATGCTGGCCGCGAACTTTCACCCTGCGGTCGCCGCGGTTGCACCGCTGCGTCGCAGGCTCGGTGAGCGGGGAGAGTTGACCATCTTCAACCTGCTCGGGCCGCTGCTCAATCCTGCTTCACCCGACTACCAACTCACTGGCATCTACAGGTCCGAAATGCTCCCTCTCTATGCCGAGGCCTTGGGATTGATGGGACGCAAGGTTGCCTGGGCCGTGCATGGGGAGGGAGTGCATGCCGGGGAGGGGGTCGATGAACTCTCGATCACCGGCCCCTCCAGGGTTGTGGCGGTGAGGGGAGAGTGCCCGATGGAGTCGGAGGAGTTCACGATTTCGCCCGCAGGGCTCGGTTTTCCTCAGGTCACGGACCCGGGGATCCTTCTTGGCGGGGATGCTGTGGAAAACGCCACGCGCATTACGCGCATCCTCTCGGGCAGGGAATCCGGTGCGGCTCGAGACATGATCGTGCTCAATGCGGCCGCAGCCCTTTATCTTGCTGGGATCGGAGCAACACTTCGGGATGCCCTGCTTCTTGCCTCGGATTCAATCAATGCCGGCAAGGCGCTTCGCTCGCTGGAGCTTCTCCATAGTGCCTCTGCCAGCGTGCGGGTTTAGAGCATCTCCTGTTTCATCAGTCGATGAATCATGGACTGCAATGATCAATATGGAACTCAGGAAGACAGGAAATGAGTGTCAGAAGATGGCGGTGGGAGAGCGCACACAGGGTTGATCCAAAAAAAAGCTCTCCAGGCGGCAAATTCCCTACCCAGCTCACTTTGGTAAAGTTGGCATCTCATGACGACGCCACATTGGTGAATTTGTTTTCAGCGGCTTTCTCCTGAGTTCAGGATGCAACGGATGCGAAGCAACGGCCAGGCAAGCAATTCCATATTCATTCCCTCACAAAATTCCCCTACAGAACTACTCTTAATCTTAAGTGCGTCAGGATAAGTCGAAAATGCACTAGCTTCCCAGAAAACCCGGAAGCTCCTCCGGACCGAAGTCGGCCAGGCATTTGCCGTCGGGAGTGATCATGACGGGAGCCTTGGACTGCCCCGAGATGCGTTTCATTTCGGCAAAGGCAGCCGGATCGGAAAGCACATCGACGGGCTTATAGGCAATGCCATGCTGCCGAAGCCATGCCTCGGCCATGTCGCACCAGGGACACCCGCGCTTGATATAAAGGGTCATCATGCGCCTGCAACCTAACTGATCATCTCTTTACTTGCCAGCGAGAGATGGATGCCCTATTTTTCACCGCTCACGTCGCCATCGTCTAACGGTTAGGACATGCGGTTCTCATCCGCATAATCGGGGTTCGATTCCCCGTGGCGATGCCAATTTTTTCAGGGAACGGGGTGCCCACCCGAACGCGTTCAACGACCCGAATATCCTATGGACGGCTGGACGCATCGCGTGACTTGGCCTAGGTTTCTGCCGTGATCTCCAATCCTCCGGAATCCATCGAGCTTTATTGCCGGGCAGCCAACGAATACAAGGCATCCGATCTGATCCTTCATGCGGGCGAGCCTCCGGTCGTGCGTGTCTCCGGCAGCATCACCCCGATGGAGGCGCCTCCCCTCAATGAAGCGGACCTGAGGGCTTTCAGGGAATGCTGCGGAGTACCGGAAACCTCCTCCGATCACGATGCCAGTTTCGTCTCTGCCCAAGGGATCCGCTTCAGGGTCAACTTCCACCGCTCGCTGGGTCAGGATGCCGCCGTCCTGCGACGGATCAGTTCGACTCCTCCGGATATCGACCAACTTGGCCTCCCTTCCGGGATTCTCAAGGAGATGGCCGCCCGCAAGTCGGGCATCCTGATCGTCTCGGGACCGACGGGATCGGGCAAATCAACCACGCTTGCCTCGGTGCTCGAGTGGGTGAACCGCAATCTGGAGCGTCACATCGTGACGGTCGAGGATCCGGTGGAGTTCGTGTTCGAGCGCAAGCAGTCGCTTTTCACCCAGCGTGCCGTGGGCCTCGATACGGCCAGCTTCGCCGAAGGCCTGCGTCGAGCCCTGCGCCAGGCCCCGGACATCATTCTGGTCGGCGAGATCAGGGATGCCGACACCGCCTCCGTCGCCCTGCAGGCCGCCGAGACCGGACATCTTGTGATGGCCACGCTCCATGCCTCGGATGCGGGCGAGGTGATCGAGCGATTGATGGCTTTCTTTCCGGAGGCGGAGCGCAAGGGATATCTGCAGGTTCTTTCCGGGCAGTTGCTCGGCGTCCTCTGCCAGAAACTTGTGCCTGCATGCGACGGCGGAGTGGTGCTTGCCTGCGAGTACATGAGCAACATCGGTCTCACTCGCCAGTGCATCCTTCATGCGGATCTGCCCGGGTTCCGGGATCATCTGGCCCAAGCCGATCCCTCCGAGTCCCTGGACTTTCTCCGAGCCTTCGAACGACTGGTTGCCGAGGGGAGGGTGACCGAGGAGACGGCCCTTCTTGCGGTTCCCAATCCCGCGGAACTGCGTCGTCGTCTCAGGGGCATCTCCAGCAGTCTTTCCTGATCCATTCCCCTCCATGAGCGAACTTCCCGACATCATCGATATCCTCAAGGGGGCGGTTCAGGCCGGCGCATCAGACATCCATCTCTGCGCCGGATTGCCTCCCTCCATGCGGATTCGAGGAGATATCAAGGC
>JBEAOJ010000045.1:0-13189 GCA_041164985.1 Verrucomicrobiota bacterium
GCGGCTCAGCGCGGTCGATCCGGTGAAATATCCCCCGGCGCCCGCCACACCAAGGGAACCATCGACCTGGCCATCGGCCGCCACCCGGTCCAGCGCCAGAAGATGACGCCCCGCCGCCCCCCCTCCGGACGCGATGCCGTGACCGATTACGAACTTCTTGCCACGCGTGACGGCTGGGCCCTCATCGCCTGCATGCCGCGCACCGGACGCACCCACCAGATCCGCGTCCATCTCCAGCATCTCGGCCATCCGATCGCCGGGGATCCGCTCTACGGGAAGAGGGGTGACTTCGCCCGGCACCTGCTCCACGCCTGGAGGCTGGAGTTCGCCCACCCCTCCACCGGGGAGACCATCCGGTGCGAGGCGCCGCTACCGGAGGATTTTGGGCTCGTTCCCCTCCCCTCCGGGAAGGCAACATCGCGCGCATGAGTCAGGAACAAGCAGGTTTTCAGGAAGCGATGGATGCGGCCCTCCCCATCCTCCAAGGCATGAAGAAGAGTCTCCGCAAACAACCCTCGGCCACCCATGCCAGCCTCGAGCGGCTCAGCGCGGTCGATCCGGTGAAATATCCCCCGGCGCCCACCACACCGGCCGCTCCACGCATCCTCTCCACGCCGACCGACGACGGACGCCTTGCCAAGCTTGAGGAGCTCAAGGGCAAAATCCTCGCCTGCACCCGCTGTCCCAACCTCGTCGCCAGCCGCACCCAGGTGGTCTATGGCGTCGGCAATCCCTTCGCGGAACTGCTCTTCGTCGGCGAGGCACCGGGAGAGGAGGAGGATCTGCGGGGAGAGCCCTTCATCGGGAAGGCGGGCCAACTGCTCACCAAGATCATCGGAGCGATGGAATTCAGCCGCGAGGAGATCTTCATCGCCAATGTGCTCAAGTGCCGGCCCGACATGCCTGCCGGTGAATCGGGCAACCGCAAGCCGAAGCCCGCGGAAATGGCCACCTGCCTGCCATGGCTCACGGAGCAGATCGGACTGATCAAGCCCAGGGTCATCGTCGCCCTCGGCCTGACCGCCGTCGAGGGACTTCTGGGAGAGCCCCGCACCATGCGCGATGTCCGCGGCAAGTGGCTCAACTATCACGGCGTGCCGCTGATGCCGACCTATCACCCCGCCTACCTGCTCCGCAACCAGACGCTCGCCGAGAAGCGCAAGGTCTGGGAGGACATGCTGCTGGTGCTGGAGAAGCTCGGGCGTCCGATCAGCGCGAAGCAGCGGGGCTACTTCCTCGAAAAAGCTTAATGCCGGGGATGCGTCGCCATACCAAACAAATGCATTTGGTCCGCAGAAAAAAACACGAACGACACGAAAGAACACGAACACTCTGATGGGCAATCAGAGGAAAGACCTCCCTATCGGAATGCCCATTTCTTGAAACATACCCAATCATGTTTTTCCCTTTTCGTGGCTTTTGTGGCTTTCGTGGTTAAGGCTTTAACTTAATTGGCATGACGGGCCCCACATCTCCCCGACAGCATTCCTGCGGCGGCATTCCCGAGCGGATCCTGCGGACAGTCTTCCACTGGCTGGTGATCAAGGGATGCTGGCTGCTCTTCACCGTGACCTGCCGGGTTCGCGTGGTGATTCTCTCACCTGTTCCCAAGAACGGGCCTCTCATCATGGCCTCCAACCACATCAGCCACTTCGACCCGCCGATCCTCAGCGGCTTCTTTCCGAGGCGGCTCGACTGGCTCGCCATGGAGGAGCTCTTCCGCTCCCGTTGGGGAAAGCGGATCTTCACCTTGCTGAACTGCATCCCCGTCGAGCGCGGCGGAACAGACAGGACCTCGCTGCGCCAAGCCCTCCAGCGCCTCGCCGACGGACGGGTCATCGGCATCTTCCCGGAGGGAGGCATCCGGGCCGGTGAGTGGTCGATCCTGAACGGCGCGGAGATGAAGCCGGGACTTCCCGCACTGAGCATCCACTCGGGGGCGGCGATCATTCCCTGTGCCCTCATCGGGAGCGACCGGCTTTACAAGCCTTCCAACTGGCTTCGCCGAACCACGCTCCACCTTGTGATCGGCGAGGCGATCGAACCGCCCGCAAAGGATGCAAAGCAGCCGGGGAACAGGGAGCGCTTCTCCGCGGAGCTCTCGAAGGCCTTCACCTCGATGCGCGACGAGGCGGTCGCCCGCTTCGCGCTCCCTCCGGAGGATCTTCCGCAGACGCCGCAGGCCAGAAAAGGAGAGCACCCTTGATATCACGGACCCTGCACGGAGCCATGGACGCCGTCATGTGCGCCATGATGAACACCGCCCAGTGGAGGCTTCGCCGCCATGCCGTGACGCGCGACCGGCTCGAGTCCTATCTCACGGCATGCGACCGACTCGATCACCGCGGCTATTACGGACTTCCCGAGGAATTGAGAAATGTCCCCGCGACCGTCTGGAAGCGTGACGGACATCACCTCTCCTGGACTTCTCCCGTGTCGGGAGAGCATCCCGAGAACAACATGGCCCGCGCCCTCCTCCATGAGACGGATTCGTCAGGCAAGGCTCCGACGCTGATCCTGATGCATGCGCTGATGTCGGCCAACGACTTCGGATACCGGAGGATTGCGGCGCGGTTCAACGCACGGGGCTGGAACGTGCTCTTCCCCCACCTTCCCTACCACTACAGCCGGAAGCCGAAGGGATATGCCAACGGAGCCCTCACCATCACCTCGGATCTCGTCCGCAATGCCGAAACCCTCCGCCAGTCCGTCATCGAACTGCGTCAACTCATCCGCTGGGCCCGGCGCCGCGGCTCAAGCCGGGTCGCCCTCTTGGCAACAAGTTACGGGGCCTGGATCACCGCCCTCACTCTCCCGATTGAGGAGACCGACTTCTCCATCCTGCTGCAGCCCGTGGCCGATGTCGGTCACGCCACCTTCGGCAGCCCGGCCAGCCGCGTGATGGCGGAACTGCTCCGGAAGAACGGCATTCACCGCGATGCCATCGACCGGCATGCCCATCTCAGCTCGCCGGAGCGACTCCGCCCCCTCACCCCACCCGACCGGATCACCGTGATCGCCGGCACCCATGACCGGCTCTCCACGCCGGAGTCCTTGAAGTCCCTCTGCGCGGCGTGGGGAGGCGCCCGTTATCTGGAAGTGAACCAAGGGCACTTCGGCTACGGCGCGATGCGATGCGCCCTTACCGAGGCCGATCGCTACTTGTGAAGGATGGCTGGAGCGAGGGAAAATGAAAAATGATGAATGATGAATAAAAAGGTTTTCCAATTCTGTCCCTTGTAACTTTTCCCACCCCTTCTGCCTTCAATCGCCCCCTCGTCAATCGACTCAGTCCGTTTCCCTTTTCATCATTCATAATTGACGGCACTTGCCTCACGGCAAGCGCTGACACCACTTTGGGGCTGTTCGCTACGCTCTCAGTCTTACGCGCTCCACCCCAAGAGCTTGGTTCATCATTTTTCATTTTCCCCAGCACCCTCCCCTTGGTTTTCCGTTTTATTACGAAGCGCACATCTGTTAGTAACGGCGCATGAGTTCCCGCAAAAAGCCCACGTCGAAGACCACCCGCAAGCCATCCGCCTCCATCGCCAGAGAGCACTCCTCCGTCCTTCTTGATGGTCCTAGCCGCGCTGCAAGCCGCGCGATGCTCTATCCGGTCGGATTCAGCGAGAAGGACTTTACCAAGTCCATTGTCGGCGTCGCCTCCACCTGGAGCATGGTCACCCCTTGCAACA
Source organism: Verrucomicrobiota bacterium (assembly GCA_041164985.1). Lineage (GTDB taxonomy): Bacteria > Verrucomicrobiota > Verrucomicrobiia > Chthoniobacterales > UBA6821 > UBA6821. Next base: position 3,696 of record JBEAOJ010000045.1, read on the forward strand.
TGCACATCGACGGACTTGCCCGCGAATCGGCGCTGGGAATCGACAAAGCAGGCGGGAAGGCCATCATCTTCAACACGATCACCATCTCCGACGGCATCTCCATGGGGACCGAGGGGATGAAGTATTCCCTCGTCTCCCGCGAGGTGATCGCCGACTCCGTCGAGACGGTGGCCGGATGCCAGGGGTTCGACGGCCTTGTCGCCATCGGAGGCTGTGACAAGAACATGCCCGGGTGCATGATCGCCATCGCGCGACTGAACCGCCCCGCGGTCTTTGTCTACGGCGGCACCATCCTTCCGGGATGCCTGAACGGGAAGCTCATTGATGTCGTCTCCGTCTTCGAGGCGGTCGGTCAGGAGGCGGCGGGCGTCATCTCGGCAAAGGAGCGTCAGGCCGTGGAGTCGTGCGCCATCCCGGGCCCCGGTTCCTGCGGCGGCATGTACACCGCCAACACCATGGCCAGCGCCATCGAGGCGATGGGCATGAGCCTCCCCAACAGCTCCGCCCAGGCCGCTGTCTCCACCCACAAGCTGCAGGACTGCCGTGAGGCCGGAGCAGCCGTCGTCAATCTCCTCAAGAAAGGAATCCGCCCCCGCGACATCATGACACGCGAGGCTTTCGAGAACGCCATCACCGTCGTGATCGCCCTCGGCGGATCGACCAATGCGGTCCTCCACATGCTCGCCATCGCCCACACGGCCGGCGTGAAGCTGACCATCGACGACTTCACCAAGATCGGCAAACGGGTTCCCGTTCTCGCCGACCTCAAGCCGAGCGGCAAATACCTGATGTCCCAGCTCATCGAGATCGGCGGCATCGTCCCCCTGATGAAGGATCTGCTGGCTGCGGGACTCCTCCACGGCGACTGCATGACTGTCACCGGAAAGACGCTTCGTGAGAATCTGGCCGCCTTCAAGCCCTACCCCAAGGGACAGCAGATCATCCGCCCGCTCAGCGACCCCATCAAGAAGGAGAGCCATCTCGTTGTCCTCAAGGGGAACCTCGCCCCGGGCGGCGGCGTCGCGAAAATCTCCGGCAAGGAAGGCCTCAGCTTCAAGGGCCGGGCACGCGTCTTTGACGGTGAGGAGAAGGCTCTTCAGTCCATCCTTGCCAAGAAGATCAAGAAGGGTGACGTCATCGTCATCCGCTACGAGGGACCCAAGGGTGGCCCCGGCATGCGCGAGATGCTTTCCCCGACCAGTGCCGTGATGGGACTTGGTCTGGGCAAGGATGTCGCCCTGATCACCGACGGACGCTTCTCGGGAGGCACCCATGGCTTTGTCGTCGGCCACATCACCCCCGAAGCCATCTCCGGCGGACCGATCGCCCTCGTGAAGGAGGGGGACATCATCACCATCGACGCCAGCAAGCGGACCCTCTCCATCGACGTCACCGCCGCCGAACTCGCCAAGAGGAAGAAGGCCTGGAAGAAACCGGCACCACGTTACCGCCGTGGAGTCCTCGCCAAGTACGCATCGCACGTCACCGACGCCTCCCACGGCGCCGTCACGGATGCGGGACTCTAGGAAAGGATGAAGTCAGAAGGATTAATGATGAAAGCCATTCAGCATTCACCACGGACTTGATCAACCAAGTCCGCTCATTTTTCTAGAGCATCTTAAATAAAGATGTGGCCGTAGATATGGGAGCGTCATCGGGTGGTGGGCAAGGAGCAAGCGAAGCGGTTGTAGTCGCTGTGCTACTGCCCAAGCGTCGCGACACGGCTCAACGCCTCATGCCGCCCCAGAGAACGGCTATAGTATTGTTTAAATTGCTCTAATCATCGGTTCCACAGACCCTCGGTTACCGAGGCTGACGGGTGCTTATTCCAGTTTTCCTGCTTCGGGGAATGCCTTGGCGATGCGCTCGTAGACCGTCTTGGCGAACTGGACCCTGGCATACCACTTGTAGTCCCCGGGGATCACCTTCCAGGGAGCATACTTCGTGGAGGTCTTCACGAACATCGCCTCCGCGGCGGCGTTGTGCTGACTCCACTTGCGGCGGTTCCTCCAATCCTCCCCGTTGATTTTCCAGTGCTTGTAGGGGTCGGACTGCCGTTCCTTGAAGCGTTTTAACTGCTCCGCCTTGGAAACCTGGAGGAAGAGCTTGATCAGGATCGTCCCGTCCTCCACAAGCGTCCGCTCCATCTCGTTGATCTCGGCGTAGGCACGCTTCCATTCGCGCTCCGTGGCGAATCCCTCGACCCGCTCCACCAGGATGCGACCATACCAGGAGCGGTCGAAGACGGCCAATTCCCCGTAGGGGGGGAGCTTGTTCCAGAAACGCCAGAGGTAATGGTGCCTGTACTCCTCTGGTGTCGGCTTCTGGGTCGAATAGACACGGACCAGACGGGGATCGAGACGCTCGAGTGTGCGTTTGATGGCGCCCCCCTTGCCGGCAGCATCAGGCCCCTCGATCACGATGACGACCGACCTCTTGCTCTCCTTGAGTCGTAGCTGAAGGTTCAGCAGGCCAAGTTGATATTTTTTAAGATCGCGGCCGTATTGCTCCTTGGTGAGCGGCACATTCTGATCGAGGGCATCGAGTTTGAGCGTCTTGAAATTCATGGGGAGCGGTGAGTGATAAGGAAATCGGCGGGCAGAATTCCCATCTCCATTTCCTACATCCTCGGCACGGTGATGCCGCGCTGTTTCATGTACTTGCCACCGCGGTCGGCATAGCTCGTCTCGCAGCTCTCGTTGGCCGCGAAAAAGACAACCTGCGCAAGCCCCTCGTTGGCGTAGATCTTCGCCGGTAGCGGGGTGGTGTTGGAGATCTCGAGGGTGACATGCCCCTCCCACTCCGGTTCAAAGGGCGTCACATTGACAATGATGCCGCAGCGGGCATAGGTCGATTTGCCCACGCAGATGGTGAGGACGTTCCTCGGTATGCGGAAATACTCCACGCTCCGGGCCAGGGCGAAGGAGTTTGGCGGGACGACACAGACATCGGTCTTGATGTCGACGAAGGATTTCTCGTCGAACTCCTTGGGATCCACCATCGCGCTGTGAACATTGGTGAAGACCTTGAACTCATCGGCGACCCGAAGGTCGTAGCCGTAGCTCGAGAGGCCGTAGCTGATGAGGCGGCGGTCATCGGAGGAACGGACCTGGCGTTCGGTGAAGGGTTCGATCATCCCGTGTTCAAGGGACATTTGGCGGATCCAGCGGTCGGAGCAAACGGACATAATCAAGTAATTCAAGCGGAAGAAACCTCACTTCGGAAGGTCAATTTTACTGACCCCTGTGCATCACCTGCGTAGAACCAATCCATGCTCAATTACCTCTGGCTTGGCCTGATTCTCTGCGGCGTGATTCTCGGCGTGCTCACGGGCCGCACCGAGGCCGTCACTACGGCGACCTTCGATGCCGCCAAGGCCTCCCTGATGACCATCGCCCTTCCCCTTGGTGCCGTGATGGCCCTCTGGCTCGGGATCATGCGCCTCGCCGAGAAATCGGGAGCCGTCGAGCGACTCTCCGGACTCCTCCGCCCCCTGCTCACCCGTCTCTTCCCTGACGTTCCTGCGAACCATCCGGCCATGGGCGCCATGGTGATGAACATCGCCGCCAACATGCTCGGTCTCGGTAACGCCGCCACCCCCCTCGGCCTACGGGCCATGCAGGGACTGGAATCCCTTAATCCGCGCCCGGGGACGGCCACCAACGCGATGTGCACCTTCCTCGCGATCAACACCAGTTCCGTACAGCTGATTCCGGCAACCGCTGTCGGAATCCTCGCGGCGGCGGGAGCCACCCATCCCACCGCGATCATCGGGACGGCCCTGATCGCCACAAGTTGCTCCTTCATGACGGGCATCATCTCGGTCAAACTGCTCCAGCGGCTCCCGATGTTCGCGCTCCCCCCGGCTCCTCAGGCTCCCACCCCCGCTCTTACCAAGGTGGAAAATGCAGGCGATCTCCCGGCTGTCCCTGCACTTCCTCCCCTCACCCTTTGGAGAAAACTCCTCCTCTCGGCCTATGTCGCCCTTTTTGCGGGGACAGTCTGGCATCTTGTCACTGCCAGATCCGTCGGGACATCACTGCCTATCTCCGTCATCCGATCCCTCTCCCTTGTGGCGATTCCCTTCCTGATCGGCTTCTTCCCCTTCTACGGAGCGCTCCGCGGTGTGGCCGTCTACGAGGAGTTCATCGAGGGTGCCAAGGAGGGCATCCAGGTCGCCCTGAGGATATTCCCCTATCTCGTCGCGATCCTTGTGGCCGTGGGAATCTTCCGCGCCGCCGGCGGCATCGATCTCATGACCCACATGCTGGCGCCCCTGCTCGACCTGATCGGCCTTCCCTCGCAGGTCCTGCCTCTCGTTCTCGTCCGCCCGCTAAGCGGCAGCGCGGCCACGGGCCTCTTCGCCGAGATCGTGAAAGCCTGCGGACCCGACAGCTACGCGGCTCAACTGGCCGGCACCATTCTCGGCGGAACCGAAACGACACTCTATGTGCTGGCCGTCTACTTCGGCTCGGTGGCGATCCGCAGGGGACGTCACGCGCTGGCGGCAGGGCTACTGGCTGATGCCGCCGGAGTCGCCGCCTCCCTGGTGATCTGCAAACTGGTCTTTAAGGAAACGCTGATTTAATCGCATAGAGGCCGTTGCGAGAAGAATGGGCCGAGGGCAAGGCGGCTTGGCACGAGCATCCCCGCAGCGGGCTGCCGTAACGGATGCGAAGCAACGGCCGGGCAAGCAAAGTGCCAAGCCAACGCAGCCCCCGGCCTGTTATCTCCGCAACCCGCAGCAAGGGCTGAAACCATTTGTCGATTTTTGCAGCGTTGCTCGCTTGGGCGAGACCGCTGCGGGTATCGCCCAGCGTTCGCGCCTTCAAAAATCAGCAAATGCTCTTCAGCGGCCTGCATGGGATTAGAGCGGTTTTAGAAAAGGTGTAGCCACAAGATGCAGGCACAAAAAACACAAGAGGGATGAAGGAAGGGATCACCTGGTAATTTCGTGGTGATATGATTTGGCAGAGTGTTGGAGTGATCACTCTTTCAGGGGATAAAGCCCAGTCGGATAGATGCTATTTAACCTGTGCCTCTTGTGCATCTTGTGGCTATGACACAACTTAATATGCTCTAAATCAGCGCTTCCTTTAGTAAGGGAAAAAGAAACAGCCCAGATTTTTCATCAGGCACTCAAGGATCGCTTACTTGACCGTTGTCGCGCATCCGTTACAACAGAAAGAGGTAAAGATTCCCTAAAGCGTTGAGAATACCGATCAGCTTTCGGATTTACCTTCCCTCACTCTTCCCTTCAACATTGCGAGCATGGGGAGCAGGCACCATCCCAGCACGATCCACGGAATAACCCCGTAGGCACCCTGTTGGATGGGATAGACGCTCACCCACAGTGTGTAACCGATCGCCAAGGCAGCCAGTACCGGAATCACGATTTTCCACCGGCCAACTTTCGCCGGATTCCGTAGGAGTGAGATGCCCGCGCTGACCACCACGAGGAAATAAGCGACCAACAGCGACAGCACCGAGAGGGTGGAGGACCAGAAGAAGGGATCGGAACCCCTGCCGTGAAAGACGAAACGCATCACGGCATTGCCGGCCAATGCAGTTCCAATAACGCAGAGCGAGGCAAGCACCGGGGATGATCCTCCCGCGGAGAGTTGCGCCAGACGACTCGTCGGCGCGAGCGAGCGCACCATGGCGAAGAGGACGCGCGAAGCCCCCATGACCGAGGCAAGGCCGCAACCCAATGCGGAAAAAGTGGCAAGGATATCGAGCAGATCGCCGCACCATGAGCCGAAATAGATTCCCCCCAGATCGCCAAGCAGGGAATGCGAAGCCGCGAAGCGTGCCATGCCTGCAGGATCGGTGCCGAAACCGAGAACCTCCGCCGTCGTCACCAAGGTGTAGACGACACCTCCCCCGATCACCGTGCCCATCAACACGCGCGGGATGGTGAAGGAGGGGTTCTTCACTTCCTCTCCCATCGTGGCTACCTCCTCGAATCCAGCGAACGAGAGAAATCCGAACGATAACGCCAAGGCGATTGCCGGAAGGGTGATACCCGCGGAGGGAATGAAGAGGTCCCTGACAGGCGGATCACCCTGCGGTCCATGCCCGCCGAGCACCCTCCAGATCACGGCCACGGAAAGAGTCAGCATCACCGCCACCGCCACCCCCTCCAGGGTGATAAGTGCAATCGCGGCACGTCGCGCCGCAGTGATGCTCAGTACGCCGACAAGCACGGCACCCACCAGGGTGAAAAAGAAGACGGAGGGATGGTGAGCCGGGTGAAACTTCGCGGCGAGATCACCCCGGAAAAGACCGAACCCGGAGATCCCAACCATGCCGAAACAAAGATAGGCACCCAGCATGGCCCACCCGGCGACGAGCCCGACCCTCGGCCCCATCACGGCGGAGACGAAGCCGAAAGCGGATCCGGCATTGGGATGGAGCCTCGAAAGCCTCGCAAAGCACCAGGCCACCATGATGACCAGAATCGTGCTGAGGAGAAAGATGAGGGGTATTAACCGACCAACATGCTGGGAGGGTTCCTGAGGATTCAGGTTCATTGCCAAGGTCGGCCCCATACCAGCCACGCTCACACCAATGGCATCCCGGATCCCTAGCCCACGGATAAAGGATGAAGAATCAGCGGTTTTCACGGAAATAAAACGTAAAAAACTTCTAATAATATATCAATCTATTTATATTATTATTAGCTATATTTAACTTTTGTAGATAGTCGCCAAAAAGGGCCAAACCGCGCTTCTCCTCATCGCCAAGATCATACCGGATATGGTTGAGCAGATAACCCTCGGCAAAGGCTGGATCCTCCTCAAGCAATGCAATCTTTGGGATCACGGCTATTCCCCGCCTCTTAGACTCACGGATTTCATCAGATAAAGACGATTTATTAGTAAATTCATTCCTAAGTTTCCACAATGCAAAGACAAAAGGCATTCCTGTATTGCGAAACCACTCGCCCCCGAGATCCAAGTAGCGCACAGAGGCATTAGATGTCCGAATTCTTTCTTGTATGGCCCTGTCGCCAATCATGAGGCTTGGGATAAAATTATTTCCTATATCTGTTAATTGGATATATTCAGGAACAATCCCGTGAAACTCTTCCAGAACGATTCGAAGGAGGGCATTGGAAGTATGGGAGGCAGGATCGAGGGCAACCTTGGTAATATCTTTAAGTTCTCCCTCATACGATAAAACGACGCTAAAGACATCCCCCCTTGAGGAGATGGAGACCCCATCAACTACCTCGGATTGAGCCTTGGAAATAACATCGATCGAGGAAAGCAACGCCACATCTAACTCACCCGCGCAAAACACGTCATAGAGCTGTGCAGGAACAAGTTTTCTCACCGGAAAAGGAAGCCCCTCCAGAAGCGGGCGAGCGTTAAGGTAGGGAACGCAACCGACCCGGGGAACAATCGGAGTCATACCGTGGCCGGGACAGCGCGGGGAGCCTTTCTGGATGAAGTTGACTCGATTCTCCTGTAGAAAGTGTCGCGTTGCATCGGCTCCCTCCCCGCCTCACGGATAGCCTTCTCCATGGCGGCGATGGTCTGTTGCTGGGGTGTCTTTGCACCGGCCATGTGAAAGATCTTCTCCTCCTGAATGGTCCCGTGAAGGTCATCGACCCCATAATTCAGGGCAATAGAGGCTAGAGGGAGCCCCAGACTGATCCAGTAGCCGGTGATGTGGTCAAAATTGTCGAGCATCAGGCGGGAGATGGCCAGATTCTTCAGTTCATCCGTGGAGCAAGCTGGTCGGATATGGGCCAGTTCCGTGGTCTCCGGCACGAAGGCAAAGGGAATGAAAGCAGTGAATCCGTGGGTCTCGTCCTGTAACCCACGAAGTTTGAGCAGGTGGTCGACTCGGTGTTCCGCATTCTCGACATGGCCGTAGAGCATGGTGGCAGTGCTCCGCTGACCCATTTGGTGCCAGGTGCGATGAACCTCAAGCCACTCCTCCCCGGTCTCCTTGCCACGGCAAATGGTATCACGGATGACCGGATCAAAGATTTCAGCCCCTCCCCCAGTCAGGGCATTCAGCCCGACATCCCGGAGGATTTCCAATGTCTCCCGGAGCGGCTTCTTGAAGACACGATCGGAGAGATGCCGGATCTCGATGGCCGTGAAGGCCTTGAGATGAATTCCGGGGGCGGCTTCCCTCATCGCCTTGAGCAGATCGAGATACCAGGATGCGGGAAGGGTCGGATGAAGCCCCCCCACCATGTGGATCTCGGTGGCTCCCCCCTCCCATGCCTCCTTGGTCTTGGCCGCGACATCGGGAATGGCCATCTCGAAGGCATGATCGTCACGCTTCTTGGCGCTGAAGGCACAGAACTGACAGTTCAGGATACAGATATTGGAATAATTGATGTAACGGTTGAAGACATAGGTCGCCACGTTCCCGTTCTTCCGCTCCCGGACGATATTGGCCAGATAGCCGAGCCCGTTCAGATCCCGCGAGGCATACAGGGCCATTCCCTCGTCGCCGGTGAGGCGTTCCCCAGCCTCCACCTTCGCAAGGATCGGCAGAAGGGCAGGATCAAGAAGGCGCTTATTCATGAAAAATTCACTTTACACAAGCCTAGCGGAAATCTCCAGAAGCGATTCATACAAGGGATAAACCTAAAAACTGCATCAGGAGGGGAAATCACAAGCATCCTATTATAAGTACCATAGCATCTCATAAGCGTCCGGTTATCTTTGTGAGGAATACAAGTTTTGGCTCCTCGCTATTTTCAGTGGGTGGGTAGGGGTCTGAAGGGTGGCACTTCGAGTTGCAGTTTCCCGGCCTTGAGATAGGCCATGATCCTGAAGGTATTGATTGATCGGTAGCCTCTGGCCAGACGCTTGACGAGTTGGAACAGACCATTGATAGCCTCCATGGCCCCGTTGGTAACCCTCGTCCTCATGAAGGCTACCACGCCGTTCCAATGCCTTTGGATCGAGCGACTCAGGCGGACGAAGGGAACAAGTCGGCTTTGGCGGGCCCTCCGGCACCACTAGGCAAGTTGCCCCTTGTCTTCTTGGGAGAGGATCTCTTGGAGGAGATCCCGTAGTCCCAAGGCTTTGCCCAGCTTGGGATAGGCTTCGCTTAACAGTCGGCGCTGTTGCTGCTGAGTGGAGGATCTCGTCCACACATTGCCCCGGATCGACCAGAGAGAGCCCTTAAGATCCGCTCCGTCTCTTAAATAGTGTCGTCACGAGATAGGATTATTAATAGAGGGAACGGATGAACAAAGAGAGCGCCCTTCATCGTCACGACATAACTGATCGAACATGGAAGTTACTGGAGCCGCATTTGCCAGGCAGGGCCGGTGTTTGGGGAGGGCGAGCGGAGGATAATCGAAGGTTCCTCAATGCGGTGTTTTGGATTCTTCGTACAGGAGCGCCATGGAGGGATCTACCACCCCAGTACGGAGGGTGGAGCAATACACACCGTCGGTTTATCCGATGGAGAGACAAGGGGATCTGGGAAAAGCTTCTGGAGAGGCTTGTGGATGCGCC
>JBEAOJ010000046.1:0-5674 GCA_041164985.1 Verrucomicrobiota bacterium
TAGCAACGGCCGGGCCAGCAAAATCAGGGGAAGAATCACCACGAAGAACAGGAAGAACACGAAGGGGAAGAGAAGTGCTTTCTGATCTCAGCCTTTTGATGACACTTGCCGTTCGGGTAGCTGTGCCACCCTTTGGATCACGCATTCGCGTGATCTACCGCAGCGGTTTTGTACTCGCTTGCCACCGCAAGGAATGCCCGTTGGGTTCATCCGCCGATTGCTGATGACTGCAACTCGACCTTCCCAAGGTCTCGTTTCACCGCCTTGGTTGCCTTTTTCTCATCCTTCCGCCTTCAAGTTTCAGCTTTCAGGTTTCAAGTTTCATCCCTCACCCTTCTTCCTCTCGAACCACTTGAAGCAGACGGGGATGACGAAGATGGCGATGAGGGTCGAGGCGAGCATGCCGCCGACCACAGTCGAACCGAGGATCCTGCGGGAAACGGCACCCGATCCGGTGGCGATCACCAGAGGCACGCACCCGAGGATGAAGGCGAAGGCGGTCATGAGGATGGGACGCAGTCGAAGCTTGGCCGCATCCAGGGCGGCGTCGAAGACGGAACGGCCCTTCTCGACCTCCTCCTTGGCAAACTCGACGATCAGGATTGCGTTCTTGGCGGCGAGACCGATCAGCATGATCAGACCGATCTGCGCGTAGACGTCGTTGTCCATCTTCCTGATGAAGAGGGCCGCGACCGCGCCGAAGACCGCGACCGGGGTGCTGAGCAGGACACTGAAGGGGAGAGACCAGCTCTCGTACTGCGCCGCAAGAATCAGGAAGACAAAGAGGAGGGAGAGGGCGAAGATGGCTCCGGGAGGAATCCCCTCGGCCGCCAACTTCTCCTCGAAGGACATCCCGAAATAGTCGAAGCCCATGCCGGGGGGCATTGTGGCCTTGAAGGTCTCCTCAAGGGCCTTCATCACCTGGCCGGTGCTCACGCCGGGGGCGCCGTTGATGTTGATCTGGGCGCAGTCAAACATGTTAAAGCGCATGATGAACTCCGGGCCCTGCATCGGCTTCACCTGAAGGAGGCTGGAGAGCGGGACGGCATCCCCCTTCTTGTTGCGGACGTAGAAGAGCGAGGCGTTCTTCGGATCGGTACGGCTCGCCCCCTCGGCCTGCAGGTAAGCGTAGTACTGGAGGTTGAACCGGTTGAAGTAGTTCACCGGGATGCCGCCGAGGAAGCACTGGAGGGTGCGGTAGGCCTCGTTCAGGTCGACTCCGAGCATCATGCACATGGCGGGGTCGATCGTCATGGAGATCTGAGGCACCGACGGGAGATAGGTCGTGGTGACGGATCCGATCTCAGGGCGCTTCCTGATCGCATCCATGAAGATGGCGGTGTTCTTCTGCAGGAAGGTCGGGTCGATGCCGAGACGGTCCTCGAGGATGAAGGTGGTGCCGCCGGAGGTGCCGATGCCGGGAATGGCCGGAGGCGGGAAGGCGAAGTTGATGGCTCCCGGGACGGGGGCGATCTTTCTGTTGATGGTCTGGAGGAGACCGAAGGCATCCTCGCCCGGCTTGGTGCGCTCGTCCCAGGGCTTGAGCGTGATGAAGTAGAAGGCGCTGTAGGTGGTCTGGACGCCGCTCAGGAGGTTGAAGCCGACGATCGTGGTGACATGCTCGACACCCGGTGTGGAGGCGATGATGTCGGAGACCTGCTTGGAAACGGCATCGGTGCGCTGCTGGGAGGAGGCATTGGGCAGCTGGGAGAATGCATAGAGGTATCCGTTGTCCTCCTCGGGGACGAACGAGGGGGGGAGCTTGGATCCGAAGAGTGCCGAGAGGGCCACCATGCCGAGAAGCAGGAAGGCGGCGATGAAGGTTTTCCTCAGGAGGAAGGAGCAGACACCGAGATAACCGGAACGACCGGCGTCGAAGATGCGGTTGAAGCCGCGGTAGAAGGCACCGAGAGGTCCCCCCACCTCCTTGCGCGGACGCAGGAGCAGCGCGCCGAGGGCGGGACTGAGGCTCATCGCGTTGAAGGTGGAGATGATGACCGAGATGGAGATCGTGAGGGCGAACTGCTGGTAGAGGCCGCCGGTGATCCCCGGGAGGAAGACCGTCGGCACGAAGACCGAGGATAGGATGAGAGCGGTGGCGATGAGCGGGCCGGTCACCTGCTCCATCGCCTTGACGGCGGCCTCCTTCGGCGGGAGCCCCTCCTCGATATGATGCTCGATCGCCTCGACGACGACGATGGCGTCATCGACGACGAGCCCGATCGCCAGCACGAGGCCGAAGAGGGAGAGGGTGTTCAGCGAGAACCCGAAGAGCGGGAAGAGGGCGAAGGTGCCGACAAGCGAGACGGGAACGGCGAGCGCCGGGATGAGGGTGGCGCGCCAGTTCTGAAGGAAGACAAAAACAACGATCAGAACCAGGATGAGGGCCTCCACAAGGGTCTTCTTGATGTCCTCCATGCTGGCCGAGACGGCGAGTGTGGTGTCGAGGGCCGTCTTCATCTTCAGTCCGGCCGGGAAGGTCGGGACGAAGGAGGCCATCAGCTTGCGGGCATCCTCGGCCACGGTCAGCGCATTGCTTCCGGGAAGCTGATAGACGGCGACGATCGCGGCGGGGTGGCCGTTGAAGCGGCCGGCGACGTTGTAGGTCTGGGCACCGAGCTCGACGCGGGCGACATCCTTCACCCGGACCACCGAGCCGTTCCTGTCGGCGCGGATGACGATGTTGCCGAATTCCTCCTCGGTGACGAGGCGGCCCGGCGCGCGGACGGTGAAGGTCATCTGCTGGCCGGGAGGAACCGGCTCCGCCCCGGTCTGGCCGGCCGGGTTCACCGTGTTCTGCTGGCTCACCGCGTTGTAAACCTCCTGGGTCGTGATGTTGAAGTTGGCGAGCTTGGCGGGATCGAGCCACATCCGCATCGCGTACTGCCCGGCCCCGAAGATGGTGACGCTGGCGATGCCGGTGAGGCGGGTGAGAGGATTGACGATGTTGACGTAGGCGTAGTTGGCCAGGAAGACGGCGTCATAGCGGTCGTCATCCGTGTAGAGGGCGAAGCAGATGAGCGGCGATGGCGCCGTCTTCACCACGTTGATCCCCTGCTGGACCACCAACTGGGGAAGCTGCGACTGCGCCTGGGTCTGACGCATCTGGGTCAGGATCTGGTCAGTGGTCGGGACCGTGTTGTTGGCGAAGATGACATTGAGCTGCGACTGCCCGGAACTGGAGTTCAGGGAGTACATGTACTGCATGTTGTCGACGCCGTTGATCTGCTGCTCGAGCGGGGTCGCCACGGCCTGCTTGACCGTGGTGGCATCGGCGCCCGGATAGGTGGCCTGGACCTGGATCTGCGGCGGAACGATGTTCGGGAACTGCGAGACCGGGAGGCCGACCAGGCAGACCACTCCGAGGATCACCGTGATGATCGCGATGACCATGGCCACGATGGGCCGGTTAATGAAGAATTTCGCCATGACGCGGTCCTTGGAAAACTAGGCGGGGATCAGGACTTCGTGGTCGCGGATCCGGAGGAATTCGGAGCAGAGGGGGCGGATCCCGATGCGGGGATCGTCTTCACCCCCTGCTCGACGGGAGCGGGGGCCGGCGTCGGTGAAGGACTGGCCGGCAGCAGCGTCACCGTGCAACCGTCGGTCACCTTCTGGGTTCCCTGGACCACGACCTTCTCACCTGCGCTGACACCGGAGAGAATCACCGCCTCCTCGCGGGTCGTGAAGCCGAGATTCACATTGCGGATGGAGACCTTGTTGTCCGGGCCGACCACGGCAAGCTGGTGGAGATTCTGGACAGTGATGAGGGAGGCGATCGGGACGACCAATGCGTTGTTCTGCACGCCGAGGGTGGCCTGCACGCGCGCGAAGAGACCGGGCTTGAGAAGCATGCCGGGATTGGGGAAGTTCCCCTCGACCGTGATCGATCCTGTCTGGGTGCTGACCTGATTGTTCGCGGCCCTGAAGGAACCTTTGTGCGGGTAGACCGTGCCGTCGGAAAGGATCATGTTCATGCCCGACTTCTGATTCTCCTCTTTCGCACGGGCGGCATTCGATGGATTGTTGATGCTTTCGGAAATCAGGCTGAGGTAGTCGTCCTGGCCGACTTGGAAGACCACCTTGATCGGATCAATGGCGACGATGGTGGTGAGCGGTTGGGTCGAGGAGGGACTCACATAGGTTCCAACCTCGAAGTTGGCCAGACCCGCAAGTCCGTCGATCGGGGCAACCACCTTGGTGAAGTCGAGATTGACCTGGGAGGACTGGACGGCGGCCTGTTTGGAAGCCACTTGGGCCACCATCGCCTGGTAATTCTGCTGCTGGTTCTGGAACTCCTGGACGCTGATCACCTTTCCGGCAAGAAGGCTCTGGGCACGGACGAAGTCCTGCTGAACCTTGGTCTCCTGGGCGATGGCGGTGGCAAGATCGGCCTTCGCGCGGTCGAGATCGGCCTGGAAGGGTGCGGGATCGATCTGGAAGAGCGGCTCCCCCTGCTTCACCACGCTCCCCTCGGTGTAGTAGCGCTGGATGATGTTGCCGGCGACATTCGGCTTCACAAGCGAGGTGACCGTTCCCTGCAGATTGCCGATCCACTCCTTGTGGTTGGGCATGTCCTTCTGGACGACAGTGCCGAGCGTGACGGGAACCGGAGGACGAACCGCGGCGGGTGCGGGCTCCTTCTTGCAACCGGAAAGGGGAAGGATCAAGGCCCCCGCAATCAGGGGCAGCAACATCAGGGGATGGTAAATCTTCACACTTACTATCTAACAGACTCAATTAACGTATGGCTAGAAAAGAGAGCATCAGCATTTTCCTTGGATAGGGATGCTTACCCGGATTTTTGAAACAGGGTCAGGATTCCGGGAACGGGATGGGAGTAATACCATCTCCACTTTTATTCCGGTCAAATCAACTGGTTCCTTCGGCGATGCGCGTTGTTGTCATCCCTCGGGTTATCTTCAGATAGCCCTCGGTCTTTTGACTCGCTCGCACCGTGCTCGGCTCGCCCTTTCGGGTCCCGCCTTTGCGGGATTTATCCAGGCCTTTCCCAAGGCCCTGTAATTATACCATTTACATGGCTATACTGGTATAATGGTCGCGTAGGAAGAGTTTACTTGAGAGAGGAGCCAGTTATGTCCGACCAGACGGAAGACGCGGCTTGCATCATTCCAGTACTCTTGGAGGGTTGAGGTGATGTTTTGCTGAGCCTCTTCAAGAGAGTCGAAGAGTTTGTTACAGAGAGCGTCTTTGACGATGTCCCAGAGTTTTTCCACCGGGTTGAGTTCCGGACTGTAGGGCGGCAGGGTAATGAGACGGATGTTTGGAGGTACATCGGGGGCGGTATCGCGCTGATGGAAGCCGGCCCCGTCCCAGATGACCACATGGGTGGCATTGGGATCACGCATGGCAATATGCTTAAGGAAGATATTGCTGCACTCCAGGTTTACTGTCGGGGAGTAGAAGAACTCACACCCTCCTCCGGCAACCTGCAGGGCCCCGTAGACATACCCCCACTCAAAGCAAGGCTCCACCTCCACCACAACTCTCTCTCCTTTGAGACTCCAGACCCTCCGGGTCACAGGCTGGAGCCCGTAGCGTAGCTCATCAACCACCCAAAGCCTCACCGGCCGGGAGGGCTCCAACTCAAGGGACTTCAACCGTGCGGCCAACTCTTTCTTGAAGGTCTAGGCCGCTTTCTCATCCTTTCGTG
>JBEAOJ010000047.1:0-11230 GCA_041164985.1 Verrucomicrobiota bacterium
AGTCGGCCTCCACTCCTCTGGCAGCGTAAGGAGTTATCTCCCAACCTTGACTCCATCCAACCAAGCACCTAATCAATCCCCTACCATCCGTCACTTTTAACGCTCTCTGGGACATCCCCCAATTTTTTCTGAGACAGGTAGAAGACGGAGGCTTTTTTTAGCTCCAAGGCCTTGGAATGGTTTCGGGTCTGTTAAGGAAACGCTGATTTAATCGCATAGAGGCCGTTGCGGTAAGAACTGGCCGCGGGAAATGCGGCTTGGCACGATCATCCCCGCGGCGGGCTGTATGTGCCGAGCCAACACAGCCCCCGGCTGGTTATCTCCGCAACCCGCAGCAACTGAAGCCATTTGTCGATTTTTGCCACGTTGCTCGCTTGGGCGAGACCTCTGCGGGTATCGCCCAGCACTCGCGCCTTCAAAAATCAGGAATGCTATTCAGCGGTCTGCATGGGATTAAATCAGCGCTTCCTTAAGACTAAAAGGCAGGTGACGGTGCCAGGAGTTTTGATGTCAGGCGAGGCGCATAAGAGAGGCAATACCCTTGCGGTCTTGCCTCTCTTGGGCAACGAACATGGAGGCAAAAGAACGGCACCCTAAAGGCGACGGCTGCAGAGCAAGGTCCCCTCCTTGCTGAAGGTCGCCCGAAGCCTCAAGCGTCATCTCTCCGGCCTGCTGGCCTTCTTTACCCACACCATCAGTAACGCCATGGCGCGCCATGGCGGAGGGCTTTAACTCAAAAATCCAAGTCATAAAAAGCTCCGCCAGGGGCTTACGTAATCGAAAAAACCGGCGAATCGCCATCCTCTTCCATATGGGTAAATTACATTTATCGCCTTATCATCTTCCCCTCTCTTCCCAAGCCGTTTAACGAAGAGGCATCATTTATGAGCAAACTCGACACCCTTCTCTCCACCGGCCTTGTGCCCGACCCGCTGATCCGTTCCGGGATCCGCCATCTCCTCTCCGCGAAGCTGCGCGAGGAGGGGGCTGGTGATCTCGAGTCGAGGGATGCACGTTTCGCGCAATTCCGTGCGGGACTCGACGCCTCCCCGATCGCGATCAACACGGCCGATGCCAACGAGCAGCATTATCAGGTGCCGACGGAGTTCTACCTCAACGTCCTCGGGCCCCGACTCAAATACAGCAGCGGGTACTGGCCATCGGTGAACACCACCTTCGCGGAATCCGAGGAGGCGATGCTTGAGCTCACCTGCAAGCGGGCGGAACTCAAGGATGGCCAGAAGATCCTCGAGCTCGGTTGCGGCTGGGGATCGCTCACGCTCTGGATGGCCGAGCACTACCCGAATTCCCCGATCACTGCGGTGTCCAACTCCTACACCCAGCGCCTTCACATCGAGGCGGAGGCGCAGCGCCGCGAGCTCTACAATGTCCGGATCATCACGGCCGACATGAACACCTTCGCCCCTCCCGAGGCGGGCACCTACGACCGCGCGGTCTCCGTCGAGATGTTCGAGCACATGAAGAACTACCGGGAACTGATGAAGCGGATCGCCGGATGGCTCAACCCCGAAGGGAAGCTCTTCGTCCACATCTTCACCCACCGTGAGTTTGCCTACCACTTCGAGGGGAAGGACCCCTCCGACTGGATCACGCGTTACTTTTTCTCGGGCGGCACCATGCCCTCCCATGACCTGCTCCTCTACTTTCAGAACGACCTGAAGATCGAGCGTCACTGGAAGGTGAGCGGGACGCACTACGCCCGGACTTCCGAGGCTTGGCTGCAGGCCATGGATGCCAACAGGAAGGCCATCACGCCGATCCTGGGAAAAACCTACGGGATCAAGGAGGCGGCCAAGTGGCGCGCCTACTGGCGGATCTT
The DNA here is from genome assembly GCA_041164985.1 of Verrucomicrobiota bacterium. Taxonomy (GTDB): domain Bacteria; phylum Verrucomicrobiota; class Verrucomicrobiia; order Chthoniobacterales; family UBA6821; genus UBA6821. Next base: position 1,841 of record JBEAOJ010000047.1, read on the forward strand.
CTTCATGTCGTGCGCCGAACTGTGGGGATACCGCAATGGTGAGGAATGGCTCGTCTCCCACTATCTTTTCACGAAGTAAGCGTGTCTGCGGATTAATCTGGAAAACAGGAAAACAGGAATCTAGCAAGTGGAGCGGACAAGGATTTCCGAACGCCTCTCGCAAAGCCTTTTTCCCCATGCCTCTGACCTAACAGCCTACAGCCTAAACCGCTAACAGCCTCCCTCTTCCCCATGCCCCGCATCCTCATCCTGACCGCCGGATTCGGCGAAGGTCACAACACCGCCGCCCGGTGCATCGCCGAGGCTCTCAACGAACATCAGGGCGTGGAGGTGAAGGTGGTGGATGTCTATCTGGAGACGGTGCCGCGTTTCACCAAGGTGCTGCAAGCCGGCTACAGCCTTGCGATCAACAAATACCCCTTCATCTGGAGCGCGATCTTCACGATGCTCGACAAGCCCGGCAGGTTGGAGTCGACCCTACCCCTTGCGGGCAACCTGCGTGAGGCGACCCGGCGCATCGTCGGGGAATTCCGCCCCGATGCGATCGTCTCGACCTATCCGCTCTACGCCTATCTCCTGCGCGAACTCAAGCGCCGCGGGCACGGCCCCTCCGCTGTCCCTCTCCTCACCATCGTGACCGATTCCACCGCGATCAACTCCTCCTGGTACCGCGCCGGAAGCGATGCCTTCGTCCTTGCAGACGAGGAGACCCGGTCGGTGCTCCAACGCGGTGGGGTGGAGGAGCGCTTCCTCCGGGTGCTCGGCTTCCCCGTGACTCCGCGCCTTGCCTCGCTCAAGCCGCTGGAACCGGTGATTCACGGCGCGAAGAGACTGCTCTTCCTTCCCTCGTCGCGATCCGAGCATGCCATTGCGGTGATCCGGGAACTCCAAAAGCTCCCGGATACCGAGATCACCGTCGTCACCGGCCGTTTCAAGGGACTGCATGCGGCGCTTACGGACTCCGGGGTGATCGACGGGGTGAGGACCCATCTGATCGGGTGGACCGACAAGATTCCCGAGCTCCTCTGCTCCCATCACCTCTACATCGGCAAGGCGGGCGGGGCCATCGTCCATGAAGCCATGGCCGCCCAGTGCCCCATTGTGGTCAGTCATGTTGTGCCGGGCCAGGAAGAGGGGAACATCGAGCTCATCGAGCGGCATGATATCGGCCGCCTCGCCGCACACTATCCTGCCGCGCTCGCGGCATCGGTGGAGGAGGTTTTTGCAGCGGATGGGTCCACTTGGAAGCGATGGAAGAACAATCTGCGGAGTCTCTCCAAGCCCGCCGCGAGCCGCGATATCGCCGCTGCCGTGTTGAAGGCGGCCACTACGGAAGCGCTAATGAAAACCGAACCCCGTAGATGAAAAAGATGCACTCTGTTAGAGCGTTTTTGATCTGGATTTAGACAAAGGATTTGCGGATGTCATGAGGTGGTGTGGAAGAAGCAAGCGAAGCAGCTGTAGTCTTTTCGTTACAGCCCAAGCGATGCGACACAGCACAACTCCTCATGCCGCCGCAAAGAATGTCTAGAGATGAACCAAAACCGCTCTAAAGGGATGAGCAGGTTAGAGTGCAGAAGGCACCCCGAGTGCAGCGAGTGGCGGGTCTCATGGGAGTGAGAGAGTCAATTGGGGTAAGATTTGCGGACGAGAGGAGATGCGGAGATTGTGAAGGGGTATCGATCAATACAGGCGTGAATCGACACGGCTTATTGCGAGCAGTAGATTGTATCAAATTGCGGCTCAACGTCGGAGCTAGGGTTCACCTCCCCCATGTTACCCGAGGGTTAATCCAAGGCAGCAACTCGCGGCGACTCCTTTGGGCTCTGTGGACCAACTGGGGTGTCAAGAACCAATACAGAGGCAGGAACGTGAGCCGACGGCGCTGAGCGCCGCAACAGTGCTCTCATCACCCCTCGCATATGCAACCGTACCGCTGTGCGCCCGAGCATTCGAACCTATCTTGATTTCTCAATGCAAAGCCGCTCAAGTTGGTCGAGCACGGCGCGGCCGAGGGTGTCCATCGGCGCCCCTGCCTCTTCTCCCTCGGTAAAGGCATTCAGCCGCTGGTCGAGCAGCAGGATCGCCAGCCCATGAACCATCGACCAGAAAAGAACGGTCTGAGGGAGAATGCTTTCCGGCTTGCGTGCGCAGGCCGGAAGCCTCGCCACCTCTTTCTCCAAAAGACAGAACGCGCGGCTCGCTGCCGCGTGCAATGCCGCATTCCCACTCTGCGACGGACGGATTTTCTCCCCGAAAGTCAACCGAAACAGGCCCGGTGACTGAAGGGCGAACCGCACATAAGCTTCCCCCATCGCACGAATACGCCCCGAAGGCGGCTGCCCGGGCTCGCCCGCTTCCTCCATCCCCTTCGCAAGTTCCTCGAATCCAAGCGCCGCCAGTGTCTCAAGGAGTCCGAGCAAGTTCCCAAAATGGTGCGCCGGCGCGGCCGGAGAGACCCCGGCCCGGCGAGCGCACTCCCTTAGGGTGAAATGAGCGGTGCCGGACTCGCCGATAAGTTCCTCGGCTGCGACGATGAGAGCGGATTTGAGATCGCCGTGATGATAGGAAGCGCGACGGGAGAGGGAATGCATGGGGGCAAGAAGAGGGGGACAAACAATCTTGACAGCGTTCAGTTTGAAATTTACCCGTATCTTGACACTGATTAATCCGCCGAGCAAACCCCGATGTATCTCGAAACCCTTTTTTCCTGCGCCAACTCCGCTTCACTTCTCACCTGGGGCCTCCTCATTTTCCTGCCACGCTGGCGCGGTCTCGCCCAAGCTACCGCCCAAACCATTGTGCCTCTTCTGCTCGCCTGCGCATACTGCGGTCTCCTCATGGCTTGGTGGTGCCGATCCGAGGGCGGGTTCGGGTCGCTTGCGGAAGTCACTGCGCTCTTTGGCGAAAAACCCCTGATCCTGGCCGGATGGCTCCACTACCTAGCGTTCGATCTGCTCGTCGGCGCTTGGGTCGTACGGGTTGCACAACGCGAGGGCGTGGCTTGGGTGTGGCCAGCGCTGATTCTCACTTTTCTCTTTGGGCCCGCCGGATATCTTCTGTTTCAGGCGCAGCGAGCCTCCCGGAAGCTCCTGCAATGGTTTAAAGCCGCCCCCGGGGAATCCAGCGGACTTTTGCGAAGCATCAGGGCGTGGGAGCCTAACCTCTTTATCGGAGGCCTTGGAATGGCCACACTCTTCGTTCCGACCCTTGTGGCGCATCTCACAGACGGTCGCACGCTTGATGGCCTGCCCGTATGGATCAAACCTCTCAAATTCGAGGCCTCCATTGGCGTGTTCTTGCTCACCCTCAGCGCTTTCTACCCTCTTGCGGGAGCGAGATTCCGAATGACTAGAAAAGGTCGTTTTGTGGTCTGGGGCGCCCTCATTCCCGGGTATTTGGAGGTCTTTTATATCGGACTCCAGGCCGCGCGGGGCGAGCCCTCACATTACAATAACTCCAGCACGGTTTATGCGGCACTCTATGCTGCGATGGGGGTCGGAGCGGTTCTTATAGTCCTTTGCGCTCGATTCCTCGCCAGGGGCATCCTACGGCACCAGCGCAGCCAGGAGTCTACGCCCCTGGAGCCGTTTGTACTGTCGATTGTGCTCGGACTAAACCTCTCTTTTTTTCTTGGTGGACTGGCCGGCATCTACATGGGCACTCTGCCGGGCCATTTCGGGACCGCCGTTTCCGGTGGGGATGGAATTCCGGGCCTGGGCTGGTCGCGCATGGTTGGGGACTTTCGAGTCGCGCATTTCCTCGGCTTACACGCTCTCCAAATCCTGCCGGCCATAGGATTCCTGGCAACTCGCCTGCTGCCCACCACGTCGGCCCGACGGTGCATCCTCGGCTTCAGCGTGGGATATGCCCTTTGGGTCATTTTCACATTTGTACAAGCCGTGGGGGGGCGTCCGTTCATTGGGCTCTAATCGCCGGGAAGTAACGTCGACTACTGGCCAGAGCCGGCAGGACGGCTCAGGAGCTGGGCGAAGTAGAGATCGTTGTTCCAGGCGGTCACCGAGACCCCTCCCACCGGGGTCCATCCCTTGGAGGTTTGGTACTTGAGGTCGTCGTTGAAGGGCTGTTTCAACCCGGAGATCATCTTGTATTCCAGGGTGTTTACGCCCGATGAGGCGGAGGATGCCGATCCGGCCTGATCCGAGGCGGTTGCCGCGGCGGCGGTCATGCAGGGAAGCAGGAGGAATGCAGCAAGGAGGAGGTGAGCGCGGGTGGGGATCTTCATGGCGGGGTGTTTGTTCAGAATAGGTCAGGATAGCGCGTGCGGGCGAGTCCGGTCGTGCGCGCATAGATCTCGGCGGCCGGTTCCCCGGAGAGGGCATGGGTGACCACCTCACGGCAGGCTGCCAGATCGAGACTGCGGATCGCCTTCTTCACGCGGGGCACGAGCGAGGCGCTGGTACTCAGTTCATCGATGCCGAGTCCCACCAGAAGGGGGGTGAACTCGATGTCCCCGGCCAGTTCGCCGCAGACGCCGACCCAGATTCCGGCGGCATGGGCGGCGTCGACCACCATCTTGAGAATGCGGACGACGGCGGGATTGGCCGGATCGTGCAGGTGGGCGATGCGTTCGTTCCCCCGGTCAACGGCCATGAGGTACTGGAGCAGGTCATTGGTTCCGATGCTGAAGAAGGAGACCTCACGGGCCAGCTTGTCGGCCATGATCGCGGAGCTGGGCACCTCGATCATGAGACCCAGCTCCATGTTATCCTGGAAGGGCACCCCTTTGGCGCGGAGCTCCTCGACCGCCTCGTTCAGCAGCATCTTGGCATGCAGCAGTTCTTCATGTCCCGAGATCATCGGGAACATCATCCTGAGGTTTCCGTGGAGGCCGGCCCTCAGGATGGCGCGCAGCTGGGTCTTGAAGATTTCAGGGTTGTTGAGGCAGAAGCGGATCGCGCGGCATCCGAGGAAGGGGTTCTCCTCATGACCGAGGTCGAGGCATTCCGTCGGCTTGTCGCCGCCGATATCGAGTGTCCGGATGATGGCGCCGTGCGGGGCCACCCGCTCGGCCACCTGTCTGTAGACCGCATACTGTTCCTCCTCGTCGGGCGGAACGGTGCGGTTGAAATAAAGGAATTCCGTCCTGTAGAGGCCGATGCCATCCGCGCCGCTTGCGGAGACTTCGTCGAGTTCCTCGGGGAGTTCGATGTTCGCCGCAAGCGTGATCCGCCGTCCGTCGGTGGTGACGGAGTCGGTTTCACGCAGGCTCTCGAGCCCCTCCTCGACATGCTCCTTTTGCTCGGCCAGCGCCTGGTAGGCGGCGCGCGTGGAGGGGGAGGGGTTGAGGAAGACCTTGCCGCTGTAGCCGTCCATGAGGACGACGCAACCGCTCTCCAGCAGGGTGCAGATGTCCTCCAGCCCTACCACGGCCGGTATCCCGAGTGATCGGGCCATGATCGCGGTGTGGGATGTCTTGCTTCCCTTCTCCGTGATGAATCCCGCGACATTCTCGCGGTTCAGCGTGGCGGTGTCGGAAGGGGTCAGCTCATCCGCCACGATGATGTGGCTGCGGTCGTGGCCGGCAAGGCGCTGGCCCGATTTGCCCAGCAGGTGCCTGATCACACGACGGGTCACATCCTCGAGATCGATGGCCCTTTCCCTGAGGTAGGGATCGTCGATCGCGGAGAGTGTCTTGATGAACTTGTGGGAAACGCCTTGGAAGACGAACTCGGCATTGTGCTTCTCCCGGCGGATGCCGTTGAGCACTTCGTCGATCAGGCTGGGGTCCTCCAGCACCAGCAAATGGGCGTCGAAGATGCCCGCATCGCTTGCGGTGGCGGATTGGGAGAGGCGCTCCTGAAGTCCCATCAGCTCCGTGCGGGTTGCAAGCAGAGCCGCCTCGAAACGAGCCGCTTCCGCATCCAATTCCTCGGGCTGAAGATCCCGGAAGGGAATGTTCTCCTCCTCCTGGAAGTGGATCATCACCTTCCCTTCGGCGATGCCGGGGGCCACGGCCACCCCTTGGAAGACCCTCTCCTCCCCGGAGGACGGGGGCGCGGACTGAGTCAGGGAATTCTTCGAGGGGCGGTAAACCACGTGAAACGGCTTACAGGAGAGCGCCCCCAGGGTCAAAGAGGAATGAGCCCCTCCGAGGGAAACTGGCCGATTCCAGAGAAGAGAAAAGACCTACAAGAGGCGCGGGGGAGGGGGTGGAGTTATCGGATCCTCAAGATGGCATTTCTAATTTTTCAACTGCAGGTGTTTGATTCGGCCTCATTGTCATTTCGATCAACGATTGGTCAAAACCTCCGAGACAATGATTGCCTCATCCAATGTTTCTTTCTACGACCTCTGTTCTGCGCGAGAACTTGATCCGAAATCTTTATTGCTACTAAGTCACGCCTCTCCTCGCGAGGGCACCTCGATCACCTCACAGACATCGCGCCATACCCGCCAGCGGTCCGGTTCCGGTGATCGCGGACGTTGGGAAAAAGAAACCTGAGGACGTGTGGCATTTGCAACATGTTTCAGGCATGAAAACCGCCGCAGTCCACAGCAGAATTCAGCCAGAAATCAAAGAACAGGCAAAATATTCTCCATCGCCTGGGGTTAAGCCCGACCGAGGCGATCCGTATTTTTTACACTCAGATCACCTTAAAACAAGGGCTTCCGTTCGAAGTAGCTATACCAAACACCACCACCCGGAAGGCTCTTGAGGATTCCGAAAAGGGAATCAATCTCACATCGTACGATAGCGTAGAGAAGCTTTTTGAAAGCTGGGATAAGTAAAAACCATTTTTTGAGACCAGTCAGTTCAGGAAAGACCTCAAAAAACTAAAAAAGAGAGGCAAAGATATTCAAAAGCTGAAAGAAGTCGTCCTGCAGATTGCGATCGGAGAGATGCTTGATGCAAGACATCGCCACCATGCATTGACTGGCTCACGTCGAGGGTCGAGAGATTGCCATGTTTAGTCAGACTGGTTGCTCATCTACCAGAAGGATGATGATTCGCTCTATCTTGAAAGGAGCGACACCCACAGTGAGCTGTTCAAAAAGTAATTTCCCAACAAGGCGGTCCGGTGCCGGTGATCTTGGACGTTAGACCCCACCTCCCAATGAAACCCTTCAAAACTCTTGCGATAGTTGGGTTCGTGGGGGTGATGTGAGCTAGGAGCTAGGAGCTGGGATATAGGAGATAGGAATCAACCCGGTGGCACGGGTTCCTCCCTCAAACATCCTCGCCTCTGACCTAACAGCCTACAGCCTAAACCGCTAACAGCCTCTCGGCCACCCCCTACTTCCCGATGCAGAAGCTGGAGAAGATTTTTCCGAGGATTTCCTCGGTTCCCGCATCGCCCACGATCTCACCGATGGCACCAAGGGCACTCCGAAGTTCCACGGCGACGAGTTCAGGCGGTTCCGCGGCACCGAGCAGGGCAATGGCTGCCTGCAAAGCCGCGGCTGCGCGCTTGAGGCATTCCTGATGGCGGGCATTGATGGCGGCACCATCCGGCAGCGACTCCCCTTCGGAACGTCCCGTCACTTTGGCCAGGATGGAGGTGATCAGTGCATCGATCCCCTCGCCCGTCTGACACGAGATGCAGGCCGCCGCGGAAACGGGGAAAAGACGATGCCGGTCGGCGACCAGATCGATCTTGTTGAGCACCACCATCTCCTCCCCGAAGAGCGAAGTCACCGGTCCGCTCTGCGCCGAGGCGTCCACCAGATGGATCCGGATATCCGCCTGTTCGGCGGCGCGGCGCGCGCGCTCCACCCCCTCGCGCTCGACGGGATCTGAGGTCTCGCGGAGACCGGCGGTATCGATGACACGGAAGGGATACCCTCCGAGACTGGCGCGCTCCTCGATGGTGTCGCGGGTGGTCCCGGGGATGGCGCTCACAATGGCGCGCTCCGAGCCAAGCAGGCGGTTGAGCAGGCTCGACTTTCCGGCATTCGGGGCGCCGCAGAGGGCGAGCGTGATTCCCTCGCGGAGGAGACGTCCCTCGTCGGCCGTGGAAAGTAACCGCTCCAGATGATCGGCAATGCCCTCCATGCGTTTCCGCAACGCCGAACCGCTTTCCGGATCGATCCCCTCCTCGGGAAAGTCGATAAAGGCCTCAAGGTGGGCGACGCATCCGAGCAGGTCGGAGCGAAGCGTGTTGATCTCATCGCCCAAACGGCCCTCCAACTGACCGGCGGCGGCTTTAGCGGCTCGCGGGGTCTGGGCGCTGATGAGATCCATGACCGCCTCGGCCTGGGTCAGGTCGAGCTTGCCGTTGAGGAAGGCCCGCTCTGTGAACTCGCCCGGACGGGCCATGCGGGCACCGGACTCAAGCACCGCGGCCAGCACGCGAGAGGCAACCAGAGATCCCCCGTGACCGCTGATCTCGACAAGATCCTCGCCCGTGTAGCTGCGGGGATTACGGAAGACCGTGAGCAGCGCCTCGTCGATGACCTCGCCATGGGAATCCATGATGCTGCCGTAAGCGACGCGGCGCTCCTCCATCGCGGAAGGAGACTTAGCGGCGCGGAATACCGTGTCGGCCACGGCCAGTGCCCCCGGGCCGCTGATCCGGATCACGGCCAGCGCCCCCTCGCCGGGAGGCGTGGCGATCGCGGCGATGGTTTCCTTCACGGTTGCTTGGCCGCCGCCAACTTTCCTTCTGCGGCGAGCACCTTGAGTTCCTCGATGCAGCGGCGGTTCTGCTCCATGGTGCCGACGGAGATGCGGATCCACTCGGGAAGGCCGTAGCTGGCCATCGCCCGCAGGATGATTCCCCTGCGGAGCATCGCCTGGAAGACGGCATTGCCGTCACCGACCTTCACGAGGACGAAGTTGGCGACGCTCGGGACATACCCGAGTCCCATCGCCGCAAACTCACGCTCCAGATACTCGCGGCCCTCATGGGTGAGTTCGCGGGTCTTCCTCATGTGCTCCTCGTCGAGGAGTCCCGCAAGAGCGCCTGCCTGGGCGATGCCGTTGGCATTGAAGGGCTGGCGGGTGCGCTGGAGGACGGCGGCCAACTCGGGCGTGGTGATGCCGTAGCCGATGCGGAGATTGGCCAGTCCCATGATCTTGGAGAAAGTGCGCATCACGACGACATTACGTCCCGAGCGGACATACGGCAGCACATCGGGGGCCTTGTCGAGGAACTCATGGTAGGCCTCGTCGAAGACGACCAGAACATGATCGGGAACCCTCGCCATGAAGCGGTCGATCGCCTCCTGGCCGACCATGGTGCCGGTGGGATTGTTGGGATTGGCGATGAAGACGGTGCGGGTCTTCGGCGTGATGGCCGCCAGCATGGCGTCCAGATCGGCCGTGTATCCGGGATCGGGAACCTCGACCGTGTCGGCTCCGAAGAGCTGGGCCATCAGCTTGTAGACCGCGAAGGAATGACGTGCCACCACCACCTCGTCGCCGGG
>JBEAOJ010000048.1:0-14947 GCA_041164985.1 Verrucomicrobiota bacterium
AAAATGGCGGGATGGCGCGAGGAGGAGATGAGGTGCAGGACAAGGCGCGAAAGAGGGAGTGTAGTCACAGCACTACACGACCGAAAGAGCAACGCTGGCCCTGCGCCTCAGCAGCCCTCGCATCTAGGGTGCCGTTCTTTTGCCGCCATGCTTCGTTGCCCAAGAATGGCAAGACCGCAAGGGTATTGCCTCTCTTATGCGCCTCGCCTGACAACAAAACTCCTGGCACCGCCACCTGCCTTTTAGTCTTAACAGGCCCTAAAGCACTCTAAGAACTGAATCCCGATAAATGGGTTGAATTGGATATTTAAAATGGGTAGTCTTGGTTCACGCATGTCCGCACTGATTCCAGAGATTTCGCCGGAGATGCTCAGGCTCATTGCGGAGATTGAAGAATTCCGTGGGCGATGGAGCGCCCATTCACTCACCCTTCGGAGCCACTCTTCCGAGTCCTTGGAGCAGATGCGCCGGCAAGCAACCATAGCGGGCATCGGTGCCTCCACAAGAATCGCGGGGTCTACTCTCTCGGATCAGGAGGTAGCCACTCTGCTTGCGGATCCCGAGAGGGGGCCTCTTTCGAGCAAGGATGAGCAGGATGTGGCGGGATATGCCGACGCGATCCATCTGGTCTTGGACTCGTGGAATTCCCTCAAAGTGAGTGAGGAGCATCTGCGGCAACTGCACATAGTGCTTCTTCAACATTCGGCCAAGGATGGTGAGGATCACCAACTCAGGGGAGAGTATAAGAGGGTTCCCAATAATGTAGCCGTGGTTAATGAATCGGGGGAGCCAACGGGAGCGGTCCTCGAGACCTCCAGCCCGGCTGAAACCCCGCGCAAGATGCAGCGCCTGCTAGCATGGCACGCGGAGGCTGAGCGCTCGGGGGAGCTTCATCCCCTGTTGGTCACGGGAATGTTCATCGCATGGTTTCTGGCCATCCATCCCTTCGATGAGGGGAACGGGCGACTCTCGCGGGTCCTGACGACACTGCTCCTGCTGCGCGCGGGCTATGCCCATGTCATCTATGCCAGCCTTGAGCAGATCATCGAGGGAAGCATGGCATTCCATGATGCCGCGTTGAGGAAAACCCAGCAGACTCTGAACTCCCCGTTGCCCGACTGGGGTGCATGGCTTCTCTTCTTCCTGCGTTCGCTCGCTCGCCAGAAGGATCAGTTGACGGCGCGGATGGAGGCCGGCGTGCAGGTGATCCCCGAGCTGACGGAGTTGGCATCGCGTCTGATCCGACTCCTCCGCGATGTGCCGGCTCTCTCGGTCGCCGCGGCCGTGCAGGCCACAGGGGCCAACCGCAACACGGTCAAGGCAACCCTGCGAAATCTCGCGGCACGTGAAATCCTCGTCGCCAGGGGCAAAGGCCGCGGCGCCTACTATACTTTGGCCCCCCGATGAGAAGTCCTAGCTGCTTTTTCCATCTCATCGCTTTCATCATGGAGGTTCAGGATACACACTTCCCCATACAGCCATTACCGATGCCGCCAATTTCGCAAAACCCATCATGACCGGTCTCTTCACGGCCTTCGGCCTCGGCTTTCTCTATTTCATCAGCGCGATTCCCGCCGGCGTGGCGGCTCATGCCCCGATCTGGGCGGCGGCTTTAGCCGCATGGCTGGGCTATTCGGTCGGCGGACTCGTGGTGCTCATTGCCGGGGCGCCTCTCCGCGCTTGGATCACACGGAAGCTGAAAATCAATCCAACGCCCGATCCGACGAAGCTCTTCTGGAGGGTCTGGCATCGCTTCGGCATCTGGGGCCTGGGCCTGGTCGCTCCCGTCACCGTCGGACCGCAGGCAACGGCGGTGATCGCTCTGGCCCTCGGTGAATCACCGCGTCGCATCCTGCTGGCGATCTCGCTCGGAGTCGCCCCCTGGGCCGTTGTGCTGGGGGTGCTTACCGCCGCCGGTCTGAATGCCATGAAGTGACACGCAGCGGATGCATCGTTCGCATGGGTCGCATGGGTCGCATGGGTCGCATGGGTCGCATGGGTCGCCAAGGGGGGATCAAAGAGAAGCGTTCGCTTGAGCGGAAGAGGATGAATGTTTATGCAAGTTGTTGAATAGCGATCGTGTCGTTTTTCATTCTTCATGGATCCCTCATTTTCCCAAGGGCTTCCCCATCCCCTTCGTCCCTTCCATCCCTGTGAATCTTGGGCTAGGGTATTCCCATGAAAGTCCATCTGCGCCAGATTCCCGCCGGGAGCACCCTTCATCTGGAGGGGGAGGAGGATTCCGCCCCACTCGGGCTTGAGGAGGCGGGTGCCGAACCTGTCGGTCCCCTGGAGTATTCCCTCGATGTCGGTCTCTCCGACGGGGGGCTCTTTGCCACCGGCAGTCTGGTCCAGAGGGTGCGGATGACCTGTGTTTCCTGCCTGGAGCCCTTTGAGAGGGAGGTGGTTGTCGACCCGTTCGCCACCCAGATCGAACTGGAAGGAAGTGAATTAGTGGACTTGACCCCAGAGGTAAGGGAGGATATTCATCTCCTTCTGCCCGCGCATCCCCGATGCGATCAGGGCGGAGAAAAGACCTGCCCCGCCCACTTCCCCGCGGGCGCCCGAACCACTCCCTTGCAAACGGAGAAGACGGCGCGCCCGGCGGTCTGGGAAGCACTCGACCAACTCAAAACACCACCATCCGATGGGAGTCCCTAAACGCAAAACTTCAAAGATGCGCCTTCGCACCCGCAAGGCCGCGAACCGCTGGCATGCCCCCAAGCTCGGCAAGTGCACCCAGTGCGGTGCCACTCTCCGCTCCCACACCGCCTGCCCTGCCTGCGGAACCTACCGCGGTCGTCAGGTTCTCGATGTCGAGGTGGCGTAACCACCCCCTCTTCTTCCGATCAGGAAGCAGAAAGCTCCAGCCCGGTCTCCAGTAGCATCATGAGGATCGCCCTCGACGCCATGGGGGGTGACTACGCCCCGAAGAACACCGTGGCCGGGGCCGTCATGGCCCTCCGGGAGTTCCCCCGGATCACCAAGCTCTTCCTCACCGGGGACGAGCAGGCGATCAAGGCCGAACTCACCTCCCTCGGATGCGCCGACCCGCGCATTGAGATCGTCCACACCACGCAGGTCGTGGAGATGAGTGACGCGGCCGTCGAGGCCGTCCGCCGCAAGAAGGACTCCTCCGTTTCCCGGGCCGTCGACCTCGTCAAGGCCGGCCAAGCCGATGCCATCGTCAGTGCCGGCCACACCGGTGCCGCCGTCGCCGCGACGACCATCAAGCTCCGCACCCTCGAGGGGATCGAGCGCCCCGGCATCGCCTCCTACATCCCGACCGAGAAGAATGTCTGCGTCCTCATCGACGCAGGGGCCAACATCGACGCCAAGCCCTTCCACCTCCTGCAGTACGCGATCATGGGGTCCGTCCTCTCCAAGCATGTCCTCGGATACGCGAACCCCGAGATCGGCCTCATGTCGATCGGCGGCGAGGATGTGAAGGGGAGCGAGTTCACCAAGGATGTCTTCAAGCTGCTCAAGGCCTCCTCGCTCAATTTCCGCGGCAACATCGAGGGGCACGACCTCTTCGAGCACCCGGTCGAGGTGATCCTGTGCGACGGGTTCACCGGCAACGTCGTCCTGAAGACCGCGGAGGCCACCGCCAGCGCCGTCTTCAGGTGGCTCAAGAGCGAGCTCACCAGGACCCCGCTCCGCATGCTCGGTGCCTGGATCGCCCGCAACGCCTTCCGCGCCATCCGCCGCAAGACCAACTACGAGAACTACGGCGGCAGCCCGCTCCTCGGGGTCAACGGCATCTGCATCATCGCCCACGGCTCCAGCACCCCGCTCGCCATCAAGAACGCCATCCGCGTCGCCACCGATTTCATCGACCAGCAGGTCAATCCCCGCATCGTCGAGGCCGTGCGCGCCTACAACGAGAAGAACGAGGTCTCCGCTTCCGCGGCGAACCCGGCAGCCTGAACGCCTGCAGGACAAGTCACTCCAGGATTTTCATGAACCGCACCGCATCCATCATCGGCACCGGCAGCTACGCCCCCGACCGCGTGATGACCAACGCCGATCTCGAGAAGCTGGTGGAGACCAGCGACGAGTGGATCCAGAGCCGCACCGGCATCCGGGAGCGCCGTATCGCCGGGCCCGAGATGCCGACCAGCGAGATGGCCGCCCGTGCCGCCGCGGCCGCCATCGAGAATGCCGGGATCCAGGCCGGTGAGATCGACCTCATTATCTGTGCCACCGTCACGCCCGACATGTTCTTCCCGAACACCGCCTGCTTCGTACAGACCAAGATCGGTGCGGTCAATGCCGTCTGCTTCGACCTCTCGGCCGCCTGCTCCGGTTTCCTGTTCGGGGTGGAGACCGCGCGCCAGTTCATCGCCTCCGGGACATACGGGACCGTCCTCGTGATTGGTGCCGACAAGCTCTCCAGTATCGTCGACTGGACAGACCGCAACACCTGCGTCCTCTTCGGCGACGGAGCCGGAGCCGCCATCCTCCGGCACCGCGAGGGATCCAAGGGAGTCATGGCGACCCGCATGGGAAGCAACGGTTCCCTTGCTGACATCCTCTACATCCCCGGTGGCGGAAGCGCCCACCCGGCGAACTCCCCGACCTCCGCCGAGAACCCGGTCACCATCCGCATGAACGGCCGCGAGACCTACAAGCACGCCGTCACCGCCATGGTCGAGGCCTCTCAGCAGGTCCTTGTCGATGCCGGAGTCTCCCCTTCCGAGATCGCCTGCTTCATCCCCCACCAGGCCAACCTCCGCATCATCGAGGCGATCGCCAGTCGACTCGACGTCTCCATGGAGCGCTTCCACATCAATCTCGACCGCTACGGCAATACCTCCGCCGCCGCCGTCGCCATCGCACTCGATGAGGCGAACCGCACCGGCCGCTTCAAGCGCGGGGAGAAGATTCTGATGGTTGTCTTCGGCGGGGGGTTGACGTGGGCCTCCACCGTCGTCGAGTGGTAATTGGGTAGTTGAACTCGGACTGCCTTCGGCACTCAAACCTGCTCATCCCATTCGCAGGTTTCATCTCTTTCATCCTCGGAGTTCGGGTTCAATCAGCGCTTCCCTGATTCATTTCTTCCTGACCGGTTTGGAGTAACTGAGGACGCGCGCGGGGGGGAAATTCCGCACCACCGTCCTGCTCCCATGATGGTCATGGAAGTGGTCGGCCACCAGTCGACGGAAATGAACCGTGCTCGGGTTGAGGCTGGTGAGAAGGTAGGTGAAGGTCCGGAAAGTGCCGTCGCACTCGAGCGCGGCACTGGTTGCCTGAAGAATCCGAGCCTGCAGATTCTCAGGCATGTTCGCAAAGGGAAGCCCGGAAACAATCAACCTGGCGCGGCCAAGTCCGTAGCTGGCAAGGATGTCGGCCGTATCCTCTGCGGATCCGTGATGGAAGCGCATGCCGGGAAAGCGGCGCACCAGATTGCGGTGAAGTTCGTGGTCGAACTCGATCCCGAGATACTCGACCCCCGCCGGCATCCGTTCCCTCAGCACACTGGTGAATGGGCCGGTTCCGGGCCCGTATTCCACGACGACATCACCGGGTTTCAGATCCACCTCGTGAATCATGGCCTCTCCGAGTTGGCGTGAACTCGGCCAGATCGAACCCACCGTTCCCGGCCGGGTGATGAAGCGCGATACGAAATGAAGTGCCTCCCGCAGGCCGTGCCGATGTGCATGGGCGCGGGGATGTCTGTGTTGATAAGGGCCGCTCATCGGTGGTTATCGCTTGGTGTGCGTGGTTCGGTTGGGAGCATGGAGTCTTCCTGTTCATTCTTCATGGGGCAAGAGCAAGTCGTCGCCCATCCCCTTCCCCGGTGATCAAAGGAAAAAGTTAAAAGGTTAGAACGTTGAAGGGTTGCAATTTCGGCAGAGGAAAATGTCGATGAGGGCACCTTGTCCCTCCATATGCGTGACAGCTTTCACGTCGAGAGTTCCCGGGGATTGGTTCAAATCCTTTTAACCCTCCAACATTATTAAACTGCATGCCGCGTTCCATCCTGGTGCAGCTCAAATTCTGTTGGCATGAATCCCAATGCAAAATCTGGGTTTGATATCTCCTCCTGAGGGCTTGCCCCCGGAAGTTTCTCTTGGCTTGATCGTGGGATGCGCTTCCTCCCCGCGCCCCGCCATGTTCCCCTTTTGGGAGCCTTTCTCTTGCCGTTTCTTGCCGCGGGATGCAGTAGCACGCTTCAGACACCTTCTTCCAGTACCGCCCTCTATGATTTGAAGCCTTTGTCCGTGGAATGCGGGAAGGCATCCTTTTACGGCGGTCGGTGGATCGGGCGGTTGACAGCCAATGGGGAGCATTACCATGCGGCTGATTGCACGGCCGCTCACAAGAAGCTTCCGTTCAACACGATGGTCCGGGTCACCAACCTGAAAAACGGCAAAAGCGTCATCGTCCGGATCAACAATCGCGGCCCCTATGCCAAGGGGCGCATCCTTGACCTCAGCATGGTGGCCGCCAGGAAGATCGAGATGATCGGCGACGGGATCGTTCCCGTGCGGGCCGAGGTCCTCAAGCCGATCGAGGTGATCCGAAAGCCGAATCGTGTTCTGGAACAGGTGAGATAGAGGTGGCATTGAGGATTTCTTGCCCCCCTGTTTGGGAACCCCATTGATTCTTTTAGGGGAGGGGCCCTGAATGTTTGGTGATTCCGATCAGGAAGCGGGGGCGTGGGAAGCGAATGAACCATAAAATCATTGTTGAATTAGAACAGACTTCTTTTATCTTTCAACAGATCTCATGAACTCCCCAAGTCGCCTCCTCAGCATCCTCCTCCTACTCGGATTCCTTTTCGCCGGCTCTGCCTCCCTGATGGCGGCGGAAGGCGAAAAGAAAGACTCCAAGGGGGCCCATTCCAAGACCCTGCTTGAGACCCTCGTCGAGGGCGGATGGGTCATGTTCCCGATCGGCATCATGTCGGTGCTAACCGTCTATCTCGCCACCGACGGCGTCATGCGCACCTCGATCAAGAAAACGGCCCCTCCCGCCTACGAGGCCGAGGTGAAGCGCCTCTTCCAAGCCGGTGACTACGTCGGGGCGTACACCTTCTGCCGGGACAACAAGTCTCCGCTCACCAATGTTCTCCGCGTCGGCATTTCCCTGCTTGGGGATGGAAAGACCATGGTCGAGGAGGGAATGGTCTCCGAGATGCACAAGGAGAGCGCTTCCTTTGGAACACAGATCAACTACCTCTCCGTCATCGGCGTCGTCACCCCGATGATCGGACTGCTCGGCACCGTCACCGGCATGATCAAGGCCTTCGGAACCTTGGGTAGCTCCGGAATCGGCGATCCCTCCAGCCTCTCGGGCGCCATTGGAGAGGTGCTTGTCGCCACCGCCAGCGGCCTTGTCATCGCCATTCCCGCCTTCGGCATGTTCTACTTCCTGCGCAGCCGTTCCACCGCCGCCATGCATCACATCCAGGACGTGATCAACCAGCTCTTCCGCAAGATGCCCTATGATGTCCTTGCCGGTGTTCACATCAGCGGCGAGGAGATCTACGCGAACGTCCCCAACTGGGTCTCCTACGAAGAACCGGCCGCTGAATCCGCCGCAGAGCCCGCTGCGGCCTAACCACCTCAACGGCACCGCACCATGGCAGGAGGAGGAGGAGGACTCGAGAAGGGGGAGCCTGATTTTCAGATCGCCCCCATGGTGGATGTCCTGCTGGTCATCCTCATCTTCTTCATGGTCATCACCTCCGCCCAGGTGCTCAACATCGACAAGACCATCAAGCTGCCGATCGCGCCCGAGGCGGCCAAGAAGGACGATTCCCGTTCCGAGGCCGTCGTCAATGTCCGCTGGGATGCGGCCTCCAGCACGGCCACCTTCAACTTCCAGGACCACCTCTACGCCAAGTCCTCCGAATTCATCGAGCCGCTCAAGGCGGCCAAGGCGCTCGGCGAACAGACAGCCGCCGCCAAGCCGGGGCAGAACCCCGAGTTCCGCCTTGTCATCCGGGCAGACCGCGATGTCCCGGCGCTTTTCGTGTCCCAGGCCATGAATGCCGGTGCCGAGGCGGGCATCTCCGACATCTCGTTCTCCTCGGTGAACCGTGACTGAAGAACGCACTCCGCCACCAATCCCATCCCCCTTGTGAAACCCTTTGTCAACGAGGATGACGGAACCCTCGGGTTTCAGATCGCGCCGATGGTCGATGTCGTCTTCGTCATCATGCTCTTCTTCATGGTCATGGCCGGTGCCGTGAAGGTGGAGAACGAACTCACCACCCGCCTGCCCGGCAGCGCCGAGAACTCCTCCGCCACCGAGTTCAACGACGAGACCATCATCGGCATTTCCGACGAGGGGGAGGTCACGCTGAACGACGAGCCCTTCGACACCCCTGAGAGCACCGATCTGCCGCAGTTGCGCGCCACCCTCATGCGTCTCAAAGAAAACGCCGACAATGCCAAGCAACCCGCAGTCGTCACCATCAACAGTGAGGCTCGTGCCAAGTACAGCCGTACCATCGACGTCCTCAATGCCCTCGCGGCGGCCAAGATCACCAATGTGACCTTCAACGTGAACGAGGAGTGAGCTGAAACGCAAAACGCAAAAGGCAAAAGGCAAAATGAAGAAACTCATAGCTCTCGCCTCCGAATTGACGCCACTTCCTCCCGTAGGCCGTGGCGCCCGTTGGGGCTACGATTTCATCGGAGACTTCCGAGCACTATCCCGGGCGCTTGGTTCTGACCACTGACTTCACCCTTTCACTTTTCACTTTCTAACCCTCCTCCCTCAGGTCTCAGCCTTCATCCTAACAGCCTAACGGCCTTATCATTCCCCATGTCCGCCACACCCGCCGATCCCGAATCCGAATCCGTTCCTGCGGACGGGGATGCCTCCGCGGTCACGGCGGAGCATGTCGCGCACGAAGTCCCTGAAACAACCCACCACCCCCTCCATCCTGCCTCGACTGCTGACCTTCACGTCGCTCCCTCCCAACCGCATCCCCTGAAGCTCAACCTCTGGCAACGCTGGATGGCTTGGAGCGGAAGTTTCTTCGTCCTCAGTCTCCTTGTCCATGTCCTCCTCTTCGGCGGGGCGACCGTCCTGGTTGTCCAAGTCGTGGCGGGACGCAAGGAGAAGCTCAAGTTCACCGCGCCTCCGCCGAGTGCCGCAGGTCCCAAGACCGTCGAGCACAAGGTGAAGCTCTCCAAGGCCACGGCCAGCGCCCCGAGCGTCTCCAAGCGCATCACCTCCACGGCGGCCAATGCCTCCATCGCCCTCCCTGCCATGGAGATGAGCTCCAGTTCAGGTCCCGATGTGATGGCCTCCGTCATGAGCGGCCTCGGAACAGGGAGCCTCGGGGTTGGAGCCGCGGCAGGAGGGGGTGCCGCGGGCGGCGGCGCCTCGATGCCCGCCGGGGGGCTCACCGCCTTCGGTTACAAGGGAGCCGTCAATGTCCCCGGTCTCAAGGTCAATCTCTACGACCTCAAGAAGAAACCTAATGGCTCCAATACGGATATCGGTGACGACTATGACAAAGGGGCTGTCGCTGAGGCGCTCTGTGATTATAAGACCACAAGAGACGTCATCGCTTTCATGGAAGCGAAATGGGATCCTAAGCTGCTTGAAAAGAACTATTACAAGGCCAAGGACACCATCACTGCCTACCAGCTTCATATTTTCAAGAACTGGGGGAAGGATGGGGGGCCTGGCGGGCTGACGCAAGCCGAGGTCCTCAAGGCTTTCGGGGCGGATTCCAGTGTGAAACCCGGCTACTTCATCGTCCATTACACCGGAAGAGTCTCCGCACCCAAGACTTCTACATACCAATTTCTTCCCATGGGTATATTTGCGATCCGATTTGATGAAAAGAACACATACACTATTGCCCCTCCCGAGAATGTGAAAAATCTATTTCCCAACGGAACAAATCTTCAGTTCAAGACAGCAGCGGGGCGGACCTATCCTATTGATATCCTTTTGGTCTTTAGAGCAGCACGTTCCGGCTATAATCAGG
Source organism: Verrucomicrobiota bacterium (assembly GCA_041164985.1). GTDB lineage: Bacteria > Verrucomicrobiota > Verrucomicrobiia > Chthoniobacterales > UBA6821 > UBA6821. The sequence continues at coordinate 9,962 of JBEAOJ010000048.1, forward strand.
TGTTAACGATTGTAGATAAGGAACAGAAAGAACCTTATCCGCCAAACCCCTTCAGGGAAAACAGACAGGGAGATAAACTTAGACCCCTGTTTCAGGTCAAGAGCGGTCTGCCTCTCCCGGAATATATCCCGCCCGACTGGTCCAAGAAGCCTCCCAATGCCCCTGCCAACTGGATTCCTTATGAACCGAACGGGCCCAAATTTGAACAGGCCATTGTCTTCCCTGCACAGAAATAAAGAAACTCCGGTGCGAGCAAAACCTCCGTTCGTCAATCATAGTCCCGTATTTTTGCAATGAAGATTCTCCCAGGCTCAGCAGTAACGGCCACGACCGTAGTCACCCGATATCGTCCCTGCAGGATTCGCATCCTTGCCGCCTTGATTCTGACGCTCTCCCTCCCTCTCTCCGGGCCCTTGCTTCGCGCGGAGGACTCCCCTGAGGAACTCTTCAAGCAGGGTGGCACGGCTTTCCAGGCCGGCGACTTTGCAGGGGCGGCCCAGAAGTTTGAGGCCGTGCTCGCCATGGGACCCCAGGGGGAGAATCTCGAACTGATCCTCTTCACCCTGGCGGCGACCTACTACAACCAGAAGAACCTTCCCAAGGCTGAGGAGTATTTCAAGCGGGTGGTCAATGAGTTTCCCAACGGCAAGCAAAAGAGCAAGGCGCTCGTCTCCCTTTCCCAGATCCAGTCACAGTCCGGCCGCAAGGAGGAGGCCGCCAAATCGCTCGAGCAGGCCGCCCAGTGCGGCGGTGACCTCGGCAACCGCGCCAGATTCGCCCAGGTCTCCATGCTCATGGAGGCCGGAAAAACGGACGAGGCCGTCAAGGTTCTCAAAGGGCTGATAGCCGAAGGCATCAAGGATGACCAGTCCGTGCAGGCGGCTATGGCGCTGACCGAGATCGAGGCCAAGAGGGGAAACCTGGACGACGCCCTCAAGCTGCTCGACCGCTTGCAGGCGGCCAGCAACATCGTCGACAATCCCCTCCAGCTCGACATGCTGGCCGTGAGGATCGGGGATGGTCTTCTCGCCAAGGGGGAACGTCAGAAAGCTCTGAGGATGTACGCCATCGTGCGTCCCACGGACGTGGTGACGGGACTTCAGAAGGACCGGATCGCCGCCATGGAGAAGACCATCGCGGACAACAAGGCCAGCCTCCAGACCAACCCCAAGGCCTTCATGGAGGTCAACGCCGCGAATGCCCGCATCGCCAAGGACATGGAGGATCTCAGGAAGTCCCTGGAGCAGTATGCCAAGCTTCCCGACACCACCGCGGCGATCCGGTTGCGTCAGGCCAAGGCCTACGACGAACTCGAACTCAAATGGGAGACCATCCTCATCTGGGAGAATCTCCTGCAGGCCAAGGATCCCAAGATCCGCGAGGATGCCCTCTTCAGCATCGCCTCCGCCTACTGCGCCCTGGTGAGACCCGACGACGCCGTTCCCGCCCTGGACCGCTACCTGGGGGAATACCCCACCGGGAAATACGCCGCCCAGGCGGGATTCCTGAAGGGGGCGGTCGCCCTTGAGGCCGGCGACTTTGCCAAGGCCGAGACGGTCTTCTCCACCGCGCTGGAGAAGGCTCCCGACTCCCCCTTGGCGGGCGACATGCAGTTCCTGATGGGGAACACCCAGTTCGCGCAGGCCGCCGATCCCGAGAAAAGGGACAAGTACAAACAGGCCATCGAGAGCTACAAGAAATACTTGGCGAAATACCCCACCGGCAGGTTTGCCGAGGAGGCCGATTACCGACTCCCTCTCTGCTCCTTCATGATCGGCGGCCAGGATGGTTATTCGAAGGCCCTCGAGGGATTCCAAGCCTTCGTCAAAAAAACCCCCCAGTCCCAGTTCGCTGGGGATGCCGAGTACCGGATCGCCCTCTGCTACAACGCCGCCCAGAAATATGACGAGGTCATCAAGCGCTGCGACGAGTGGAGGGCGAAGCACGGGGGCGAACCCATGCAGGCCGAGGTCATGGCGCTTCTGGGTGACGCTTATGCCTCCAAGGAGATGCCCGCTGAATCGGCTGCGGCCTACCGGAAGTCCGTCGATCTGAGTGATTCCGAGGAAGTCCTCAAATACTCCCTCTTCGAGGCCAACAAGCAGTATCAGAAGATCAACCTCTGGAACGAGATCGCCGACATGTTCAGCGTCTTCGCCGGCCGTCACCCGGATCATCCCGCCGCCACCGCCGCCGTCTACTGGGTTTCCAAGGCCAAGATCAAGGACGGCAAGGCCGAGGAGGCCAAGCAGTATCTTGCCGATACCATCCTCAAGACCATCAACGACCGCAAAAAGGACGCCGTCGAGCAACTCCTGGCCCAGCTTGCCCAGACATGTTCCAAGCGGATCCGTCCGCCGCTCGTCGCGAAGGAGGGGACGCCGGCCGCAACTCCGGCACCGTCGACGCCCCCTTCCACCAACACCGTCGCGGGGCAGGAACCAGCCCCCCGGCCCACACCCGCGCCGACACCTCCTTACGACGCGGACGCCGACTTTGCCAAATACCTCAACGAGGAGAAGGTGGCTGCAGTAGGGACCAACTCGCTTGCCAAGGCCCGCCTCCGCTACGCCCAGGCGGAGCTCTCCGGCTTCACCAAGCGGCCGGAGAGGCAGAAGGAGCTCATGGCCTCCATCTACCGGGAGTTTCCCGCCGACCAACTCAGCGCCATGCTTCTGGCGCAGTGCGGCGAGATCGCCCTGGAAAAGGGGGAGCTCGACAAGTCCGAGGCCTTCTACAAGGAACTCATGACATCCTTCCCCAAGAGCGACCTGCTTGAATACGCCTACTGCGGCATGGGCGAAGTCTCCCTGGCGCGCCATCAGCCCGCCGAGGCGCTCCGCTGGTTTGACGACGCCGTCGAGAAGGCGAACGCAGATGCCAAGATCGCCCAGGTCACCTACGGCAAGGGGAAGGCACAGCTCGGTATGGGTAAGCTTGAAGCTGCCAAAAAGACCTTCGAAGAGGTCGCCGGCAACAAGGAGTGGCGCGGCGAGGTCACGGCCAGGGCGCTTCTCTCGCTCGGCGAGTTGGAAGAGAAGAGGGGAAATACCGCGGCCGCCATCCAGTATTACCAGCGCGTCTTCGTGGCCTACCAACGCTATCCCGACGTGGTGGTGACAGCCTACCTCAAGGCGGCCGACGGTTTCATCAAGCTCGGCGAACCCGCCAAGGCCGCTGCTCATCTCAGGGAAATGCTCTCCAAGCCGCGCCTGGCCCAGATCCCGCGTGCCGCGGATGCGCGGAAGAAACTTGAGGGACTCCCCGCTGCGCCGCCTCCGGCCGAGTCCCCCGCGACGGGTTCTGCTCCGGCGCCCCCCCCATCACCTGCAACACCATGATGACCAGCACCCCGCTCCCGCGCGTTTGCGTTTTTTCCCGGAGATCCGCCCTTCTCTGCCTCATTCCCATCGTGGCGGCGTGCATCCTTCGGGCCGAGAATGTCACCACGACCGACGGCCAGGTCTACACCAACACCACGGTTCGGAAGGCCGGTTCCAACGTCATGATCCAGGTCGTGATGCCGGGAGGCGGCTCGATGGAGATGGGATTACCCATTGCCAAGATCGCCAAGGTCTCTTTCGCCGAGCCGCCTGAGCTTGCCAAGGCCTCCGATGCAGCCTCCTCCGGCAACGCCGCCGATGTTATTGCACTGACCGAGGCCTATGTCACCAAGCATGGCGATCTCAAGGAGATACCCGGCTCCTGGTGGCCGCAGATGGCGCGGCTTCGCCTCTTCGCCCTGGCCTCCTTGGGAAAGGATGCCGACGCAGCCGCGCTCGCCCGAGAGATCGGCGCGATCAACACCCCCTCCACGGAATCCCTGGCGCGCGGTGGCGCGCTCTTGGGTGCTCTTGCCTCCGGTGACACCGCGGCGGTCGTCGTCGGTGCGAAGGCATTGCCTTCGGTGGGGGGGGACGCCGGATCCGCCCTGGCCCAACTGGCTCTTGGTCGAGCGCTGCTTGCCAAGAAAGATTTTGCCGGTGCGATCAGGGCATTCCTCACCATCAAGGTTTTTTATCCCTCGCCTGCCATGCTCCAACCAGCGGCACTGATCGGCGCCGTCAAAGCCTACGAGGGCCTCAAGGATGACAAGAGGGCGGCGCGCACCCTGAATGATATCGTCGATAACTACCCCATGTCACCGCAGGCACCCGAGGCAAAAAAAATGATCGAACTGTTGCCCAAGCCGTAGATTGGGAGAAGGACTGATGGCTGGAGGATGAAGGCTGAAACCTTTCGCGCACAACGGCATAGTCTTTCGATCTGCGCAACTCACATCGCCGCAAGAAACAGCTGATTCCACCAGAATAAGAGTGGAGATGGTATAAGTCCCATTCCTATTGGCACTTGGTATAACGGTATAACCGTTGCCCATTGGTCCGATTGGTCTCGTGAGCTCCCTGCCATCGACGTTCGACTCATGTCTCTCGACTGTTTTTTAAGCACAAAAAAAGGCGGCCTTGGTCAGGCCGCCTTTCAGTGTTGAGCTAAAGTCGAAAAATTCCCTGTTGCTTACTTCATCAGGAGAGCGGCGCGGGAGCGCTTGATCTCCTTGGTGATCTTGCGGTGGATGTGGGCGGCCACGCCGGTCATGCGGCGGGGAAGGATCTTGCCGGCCTCGGTCGTGAACTTCTTGAGGAGGTCGGGGTTCTTGAAGTCGATCGCATCGGTGGAGATGTCGAGACGACGGCGGGGCATGGAGCGGTTGGCCTTGCGGAAGTTGCGGCTACGCTGCGGGGTCTTGGGTGTGCTCATGATGAGAAAGTGAGGCTTGATGGAACCCTTTACTTGGTCTCGCGGTGGAGGGTGTGGCGCTTGAGATTCGGATTGTACTTCTTCTTCTCGAGGCGGCCCGGGGTGTTGAGGCTCTTCTTGTTACGGGTCGAGATGTAGCGGGAGACGGGCTTGCCTTCGGCAACCGCTTCGGTGCACTCGAGGATGATGATGTCGCGTGGCATAAAGGGACGGGTTGTGTGTCTGTGT
>JBEAOJ010000049.1:0-4959 GCA_041164985.1 Verrucomicrobiota bacterium
GATCTCGCGAAATTCCTGCCATCCGACAAGTCCTCCCTGATCGTCGCCTACTGCGGAAACGAGCATTGCGGTGCCTACGCACGCGCAGCGGAAGCTGCCGCTAAACTCGGCTACACCAACGTGCAGCACTTCAAGCCGGGCATAGCGGGCTGGAAGGCGGCTGGCGAACCAACTCAGAAGTAAAGGCACTTTTCCATTCCCTGGTCTATCCGAGGATAAACCGAGCGATGACAACAACGCCCATCGCCAAAAGAACCGGCTGATTCTACCGGAATAAGAGTGGAGATGGTATAAAGGGGATGAAAGGGATATGATGAGAAGTTGTCGGATGGGAATTTCCCAATCCATTTCATCCCCTTTGTCCCCTTGGCTAGCCCGTCCGTTGCTCCGCATCCGTTGCATCTATTGTTCCCAGGAGTGGCAGCATCGGATGAAGAACAAGGCGGCCAAGGGCAGCCGTAGTAATCCTACGGCAACCGCAGGCCAACGAAGTTATTCGCCGATACCGCCCACCTGCTTTGGTTCGACCCACTTGGCGAGCCATATGCACAACTCGTAAAGCACCACCATTGGCCCCCCCATGAGGAGATAGGTCACCAGATCGGGTGAAGGCGTGATGAATGCCGCCACGGTAAAGATGGTCACGATCGCCGCGGAGCGGGTCTTGCGGAGTTTCGTGGAGTTGAGAACACCGAGTTTCACGAGGGCAAGCACCACCATCGGCATCTCGAAGGCGACCCCGAATGCGATCAGGAACTGGGTGGTGAAGGAGTAGTACTCGCGGACAGTCCAGGTCGGGGTCCAACGCATCGCCTTGGCATCCTTGAAGAAGAAATCGAGGGTGCCGGGAAGGACCACAAAGTAGGCGAAGAGTACCCCCCCGAGAAAGAGAAAGAGGCCGAACGCGGAGACAGGCAGGAGGATTTTCCGCTCGGTAGGTTTCAGGGCCGGGAAGAGAAACTGCGCGAGAAGGAAGACCAGGATGGGAAAGGAAAGAACCATCCCGGCGTAGAAGGAGAGTTCGAGCGAAATGGTCATCGAGTCGGCCACGCCGAGCGACTGTAGGGAGGAGGCTCTCTGCGGGTCGACCGCCACCAGGGGGCGCTGGATGACCGATGCCAGGAGATCACGGAAGAAGAAAGCTCCCACCATCGCGACCACGAGTACAACCGCCATCCGGATGATCACGAGACGCAGATCAGCGAGATGATCCATGAAGGGACGCGGCTCGTCCTCCTGCTCCCGGAAGGAGAAGATCTTGTTCAGCTCCATGGGGGATCTCCGGCCCGTTACTTTGCCGCCAGTTTCGATTTCCAATGGGCCAGGCGCCCCGCGACATTTTCCGGAGAAGGGCCTCCCACGGCCGAACGGGCCCGGAGTGAGCGGATCGGATCGAAGAGTGCCTTCCAACCCGGCAGGAGTGAGGGGCAGAGCTCAAGAAGAAGATCCTCGGGTAGCTGATCCAGCGGCACTCCCCGACGAACCGATTCGGAAGCGAGTTTCCCGACCACGTCATGGGCGTTGCGGAACGGCATGCCGCCACGGACCAACTCATCAGCCAGATCGGTCGCCAGCAAGGCAGGGTCGGAGGCGGAGCGGCGGGCCCTCTCCTTGTCGAAGGAAAGCGCCTCCATCATTTCCGCGGTGACGGCCAGTGCCATGCGCGCCGTATCGACGGAATCGAACACAGCCTCCTTGTCCTCCTGAAGGTCGCGGTTGTACGCCATGGGAAGGCCCTTCAGGACGGTCAGCAGGCGGAAGAGATTGCCATAGAGGCGGCCGGTCTTGCCGCGGGTCAACTCCGCGATATCGGGATTCTTCTTCTGAGGCATCAGGCTCGAACCGGTCGCATGCCGGTCGCTCAACCTGGCAAATCCGAACTCGGTCGTGGTCCAGAGGACCACATCCTCGGAAAGTCGGGAAAGGTGCATGCCGAGAATGGCCAGCGCCGAGAGCAACTCCAGGGCGAAGTCACGATCACTCACGCCGTCGAGGCTGTTTTGCGTGACCCGGGAGAATCCGAGTTCCTTGGCGATCGCCTCCCGGTCAAGGAGGAGGGTCGAGGCGGCCAGGGCTCCGGATCCCAAGGGCATCTCGTCCATCCGTTCCGACACATCGGCCAAGCGTCCGTGATCCCGATCGAGCATCTCGACATAGGCAAGGAGATGGTGAGCCAGGGGAACGGGCTGGGCGCGCTGGAGATGGGTGTATCCGGGAATGAGGACTTCCTGATTCGCGGCGGAGAGAGCCACCAGCGCCGACTGCAGGGAGCGAACGCCGAACTGCAAACCGGTCACCTCGTCACGGAGGTAGAGGCGCAGATCGGTCGCGACCTGATCATTACGGCTGCGGGCCGTGTGGAGCTTGGCGCCGGCATCACCGATCCGACGGGTCAGCTCCTTCTCGATGTTCATGTGGATATCCTCCAGATCGACAGAAAAGTTGAATTTCCCGGCCGCGATTTCATCCCCGATCGTTTCCAGCCCCTCCTTGATCGCGGTAAACTCCTCCTGAGTCAGATATCCGGCCGACAGAAGAGCCCGGGCATGGGCGATGCTCCCCCTGATATCGTGGCGATAGAGCCTCCAGTCGAAGGAGACGGATTCCCCGTAATCGCGAAGGAGAGTGGACATCGATTCTTCAAAACGACCGTGACGCATGCTCCCGAAGCTAGCGCTTTTCCCATGGATCGGAAACAAGAATGGAGGGATTCAACCCTCAACCCCTCGACGTTCAACCCGCCATTTATCCCGGTCCCTATCCCAGGGTGTGTCAGTTACCCAACAAGTCAGCCTTCAGATCGGGAGCCACAGGCTTGGAACCGAACCAGAGGCTGAGGAAGGATTTCTGGAACTCCCGGCCCGGGATCGTCCCCTTAAGGGTGCCCGAGTCGTATACGAGCGTGTTCGTCCCGACGAACTGAACCCTCTCCACACCGCCGTTCTTGAGAGGACCGAACATCGCGATGAAGGCATCCCGGTCGCGTTCATAGCCCGGATAGGTGTAGGAGACGCTCTGCGCAAACTGCGAACTCCAGGCACGGGTCACATCGGATTGGCCGACATCCCTTAGGAACGTGAAATCGAACTGAAGCGGTCCCTGGGAGGCCGTGACAGCGGAGGCGGATCGGAGCGGCTCCGGCGCATAGAATGCCGCCACATAGATCTTGATCGGCACCATCACCAGGGAGAATGTCCGTAACCCCGCCCCATTGAGTTGCAGGGTATCACCCGCCACCTCAACCTTCGGAGGCACCGTCACCCCCTGAATCTGCAAGGCATGGGAAGAGGCGATGGGCAGAGTGAAAGTGAGGAGGAAGGTCAAAAAGGTGAGTGTGTTCAGCCGCGAAGGGAGTAAAAGGAAACGCTTCATCATAGCACCCTGACATTGCTTGGGATGTGGGGCAAGACAGTCAGTGGGACATCGGCAAAAAGTCGAGGGGCAAATGAATCTCTCCAAGACTCGAAAGCTTGTATGGAGTGCAAGACGGTCAAGCGAAGCTGTGTGAATCACACTGCGAGCGCAGACCAACGATGCTCTCCGCCAAGATCGCGTGTCTTGTCAGGGATGGGTCATGGCGGAAGGTATAACCCACTCGTCAAACTGCTCCGAGGTCAGATACCCAAGCGCGATGGCCGCCTCTTTCAAACCGGTCTTCTCCTTGTGGGCCTTCTTGGCGATCTGGGCCGCCTTGTCGTAGCCGATGTGAGGATTAAGGGCCGTGACCAGCATAAGCGAATTCCGGACATATCCGGCAATGGTTTCGAGGTTGGCCTCGATGCCGACGATGCAATGATCCTTGAAGGAGTGACAGGCATCGGAGAGGAGTCGGACGGAGTGGAGGAAGTTGTGAATGATGACCGGTTTGAAGACATTCAGCTCAAAGTTACCCTGGGATGCGGCGATGCCGATCGCGGTATCGTTCCCCATGACCTGAACCGCAACCATGGTGACGGCCTCGCACTGGGTGGGGTTGACCTTGCCGGGCATGATGGAGGAGCCGGGCTCATTCTCGGGAAGGGAGAGCTCTCCGAGACCACAGCGCGGACCCGAGGCGAGCCAGCGGAGATCGTTGGCGATCTTCATCAGGGAGGTGGCGAGCGACTTGAGAGCCCCGCTGGCAAAGACGAACTCCCCGTGGGAGGAGAGGGCCATGAACTTGTTCGCGGCGGAAACAAACGGATGTCCGGTGATCGCGGCGATGTGGGCGGCGGCTGTGTCTCCGAACTTGGGATGGGAATTGAGTCCGGTACCGACGGCGGTGCCCCCGATGGCAAGCGACTCGAGACCCGGAAGGCTCTCCTGAATCCGCTGGAGATCGGCGTCAAGCATCGCCACATAGCCGGAGAATTCCTGTCCGAGGGTGACGGGGGTGGCATCCTGGAGGTGGGTGCGCCCGATCTTGATGATGTCGGCAAACTCAACGGCCTTGGCATCCAGGGCCTCTCGGAGTTCCTTCACGGCGGGAAGGAGCACCTCACGGAGGACCGTGACGGCGGCGATGTTCATGGCCGTGGGGAAGGTGTCGTTCGACGACTGGGACATGTTCACGTCGTCATTGGGATGGATGGGCTTCTTGGATCCGAGCTCGCCACCGGCCATCTCGATGGCGCGGTTGGAGATCACCTCGTTGGCGTTCATGTTGCTCTGGGTGCCGCTTCCGGTCTGCCAGATGCGAAGCGGAAAGTGGTCGTCGAGCTTCCCGTCGATGACTTCGTCGGCGGCACGGGCGATCAGGTCGGCCTTCTCGGCGGAGAGCTTCCCGAGATCCCTGTTGGCAAGGGCGCAGGCCTTCTTAAGCTGGCCGAGGGCCTTGATCAGCTCGGGTGGCTTGGTGTCATTACCGATGTCGAAATGGATCAGGGAACGGGCCGTCTGGGCTCCGTAGTAACGATGATGCGGTACGGGGATCGCCCCCATGCTGTCGGTCTCGGAGCGGTGGGTGGCTGGGTCGGCCGC
>JBEAOJ010000050.1:0-3424 GCA_041164985.1 Verrucomicrobiota bacterium
CTCCTGCTCGAGCAGGCCATCCAGACCATTGATCCCGCTGTCGGCGCAGATCGCGATGGCGCAGCGCGCGCCCTTGACCTCGAAAATATTGAACTGCGGAACGCGCGGTTGCCCTGGATCGGCAGGATCGCCGGAGGGTTTCGTTGGATCGGTCGGAATCAACACGCCCGAAGGATCCAGCGGCCGCTCGGTCAGCATCACGCGGTTCTTGCGCTGGACGATAAACCGGCCATCGGGATAAACGGCATAGTGCGCAAGGTAGCGCTTGTCGCCACACGCTTCCACAAACCCGGCGCAGACGACCACTCCGTTCTCTCGCGCCATCCCCGCGAGCGTTTCAAATATCGGGCCATTTCCCGCCGGTTCGGCAGTCGCCAGCACCTCGGGATACGTCCCGTAACCGCAGGCGCTCAACTCCGGCGTCAGCAGCAGATCCGCGCCATCGCGGCCCGCCTGCGCGGCGAACGCAGCGATCTGGCGCAGGTTGTCGGCAACTGCTCCCGGCTTGCTCGTCGTCGAGCCGATGGCTATGTGGATTTGATTCACAAGTAAACTCTCTTCATGACCCAGACCGCCACGCCCGCCAGCAGGGCGAAGTAGGCTCCGATGGCGATCCAGTCGAGAGTTCCGAGTGTCGTGTTCATGGGAGGGTGGATGGAAGGGGAATAGGTGATGAAAACGGGTCAGGTCTGCCCGTAATAGGCATCCTTGCCGTGCTTGCGGAGGAAATGCTTCTCACGCAGCGCCACGGGGAGTTCTCCAACCGAGGGATTCAAGGCCAGCGTCTTGAGGGCGATCTCAGCACAGATCTCGAGGGCCAGTGCATACTCCACCGCCTTGGAGGCGTCGGGCCCCCAAGCGAAGGGGCCATGGCCGGCAACAAGGACGCCCGGCACTTCAAGCGGATCGCGCTCCGCAAAAGCCTCGACGATGACCTTGCCTGTCTCCCACTCGTAGTCGCCGGAGATCTCCTCTGGAGTCATGTGACGGGTGACGGGCACCTCACCCCGGAAATGGTCGGCGTGCGTCGTGCCGAGGCAGGGAATCGGACGGAGCGCCTGAGCGAAGGCCACGGCATTCCGCGAATGCGTGTGGACCACGGAGCCGATTCCAGGGAAGGCCAGGAAAAGCTTCCGATGGGTCGGGGTGTCGGAAGAGGGACGGAGCGTTCCCTCGACCACATTTCCCTCCAAATCGACAATCACCATCCTCTCCGGCGTCAGGTCGGCGTAGTCGACACCGCTCGGCTTGATGGCAAGCACTCCCGCGGCGCGGTCGATCACGCTGACATTCCCGAAGGTGAGATCGACGAGGCCCGTGGCAGGAAGACGGCGATTCGCCTCGCAGCAGGCCTCGCGGATGGAACGATGGTTCATGCCGCGAACTTACAGGCGACCAAGGCCCGGGGCGATATGATAGTAGACCTCGTTGTTGCGGAGTTGCTGGCGGAACTCCCTCATCCTTGTCTCCGCATCGATGACCGCCACCTCGACTCCCGCGATTTCGGCAAGATCCTCGATGTGTTCGGAGGTCACCGCATGGCTGTAACCGGTATGGTGGGCTCCTCCGGCATGGATCCAGGCGCCGACGGCGGTCTTGAAATCGGGGCGGCACTTCCAGACGGCCCGTGCCACGGGCAGCTTGGGAAGTTCGTGGGGCGGCTTGATCGCATCGACCTCGTTGACCAGGAAGCGGAACCGGTTGCCGAGATCCATGAGGGCGACGTTGACGGCCGCGCCGGCACGGGCGTCGAACACCAACCGGGCGGGATCCGCCTTGCCGCCGATCCCGAGGGGATGCACCTCGAGTCGGGGCCGTTCCGCGGCGATCGAGGGGCAGACCTCCAGCATGTGGGAGCCGAGCACCAGTTGACCCGAGGGGTTGAGCTCGTAGGTATAGTCCTCCATGAAGGATGCTCCTCCGGGAAGATCCGCCGAAATGACCTTCATCGCGCGGACGACGGCGGCCGTTTTCCAATCACCCTCGCCGGCGAAACCGTAACCCTGGGCCATGAGGCGCTGGACGGCGAGACCGGGCAACTGGGCGAGTCCGTGCAGATCCTCGAAGGTGTCGCTGAATCCCGTGAATCCACCCTGCTCGAGGAAGGAACGCAGACCGATCTCCTGACGGGCGTTGTAGCGCAGGATCGCGTGTCGGTCGCCCCCCTTGCGAAGCGCGGAAGCAACGTCGTAGGTCTCCTCATACTCGGCGCAGAGACTGTCCACCGAGGCGTCGTCGACGGCCTCCATCGCCTCGACAAGATCCCCGACGCCGTGCGTGTTCACGGAAAATCCGAAGCGGGCCTCCGCGGCGACCTTGTCCCCGTCGGTCACGGCGACCTGGCGCATGTTGTCGCCGAAGCGGACATACCTGCCCTTCTGCCAGTCGGCCCATGCACGGGTGACTCGCATCCAGGCGGCGACGCGGTCCTGGACCTCGCCGTCGCTCCAATGGCCCACGACCACCTTGCGCGGAAGGCGCAGGCGGGCATGGATGAACCCGTGCTCACGGTCGCCGTGGGCAGCCTGATTGAGGTTCATGAAGTCCATGTCGATCTCGGCCCAGGGCAGATCGCGGTTGAACTGCGTGGCAAGGTGGAGAAGCGGCTTGCGCAGCTGGAGCAGGCCGTTGATCCACATCTTGGAAGGGGAGAAGGTGTGACACCAGGTGATGACCCCGGCGCAATCGGGTGCGCCGTTGGCCTCGAGCAGCGTGGCGCGGATCTCCTCGGGGCGTGTCAGGACGGGCTTGAAGAGAAGCCTCAGAGGGAGTCGGCCCGAGGCGTTGAGTTGGTCGACGATGGCCTTGGAGTTCTCGGCAACCTGACGGAGCGGCCCCTCTCCATAGAGGTGCTGACTGCCGGTGAGAAACCATATTTCAGGGTTGGGGATGTTTTTCATGAAAAGTGTCGGTACGTGGTGGGGAGAAGGACCGGATCAGGCCCGTGCAAGGCTCCTCTTGCTGATGGCGAGGAGTTCCTTCATCACGCCGGAAAGGTCGGCCTTGCGGTTCACGCCACCAAAGGCGTCGTGCAGAGCGCGGTAGAGTGCGAAGAGTTCGTCGTAGGTCTTCTTCGAGACGGGATTGGGGACATAGGCCTTTGGCTTGATCTTCACCATCGCCTTCTGCGCCGCCTGGAAATCCTTGTGGGCTCCGGCCAGGACCGAGGCCGAGATGGCCGATCCGAGGGCACAGGCCTGGCTCGATCCGGCCACCTGTATGGTGCAACCGGTGATGTCGGCGTAGATCTGCATCAGGAGAGTGTTCTTCTCGGCGATGCCTCCGGCGCAGACGACGCGCTTCACGGGAACACCGTATTCGCGGATCCGCTCGATGATGGCTCGTGCCCCGAAGGCCGTCGCCTCGATCAGCGCGCGGTAGATCTCGGCCCGTGTGGTGTGCAGGGTCTGTCCGATCATCCCTC
>JBEAOJ010000051.1:0-2570 GCA_041164985.1 Verrucomicrobiota bacterium
CCGGGGGCCTCCGCCGCGAAAAGCTCCTGCTCTTCTTATCCAAGAAGATCGATGCCGATCCACCATCTTCCCCCTCTCGGAAAGGACTGGAGGAGCATTACAAGCGGCTCCTTGCCCAATACAACGAAGCCTTCGCCCAGCATGGGAGGGTGATTGCCTCCCTCTTCGAGGGGCATGGCTGCCGGGTGACGGCGATGGGAACCGAGGATCTCTACCGTCACTACGCAACCTTCTTCAATCCCTCCTACCTGCGCCGGGATGGCTACGATCCGATCGGTCAGTTCCGTGAAGAGGAAACGATCCATCAGAACTGCTGGCACCAAGGGGTGCAGGGAGGCAAGAGCTTCGGGTTCTATTCGGACGGCTTCTACCACAACCTCGTGATCCTGAAGCGACGTCCGCAGCGGACGAGGAGGGGGATCTTCTGGGCGCTGACCTCGCTCCCCTTCCTGGACTACGCGATCACGGTCAACCTCTACCCCCAGAATATCCGCCGGGAGATCGACAAAGCGGAGAAGTCCCTCGAACGGGTACGGGGAGACTATGCCGCGGAGGGAAAGCATTCGCTCCTGACAGCCAAGGAGGTGAAAGAAGAGCGCATCCGCAATCTGGCCCAAGGGGACACAGTTCCCTTCCTCTACGACTACGTCGTCCATGTCTGGGACTCGACCGAGGAGGGGCTGGTGTCGAAGACCCGGCAAATCGAAACCGCCTTCGGCCAAATGGAAGATGCCCAGTGCTGGACGAGTAACCTTTCCTCAGCGGCGACGACCAAGAACATCTGGTATCAGACCTGGCCGGGATGGCTCTGGGGGAAATACACCCACCATGCCGATAGCGGCTTGGATGAATGGCTGGCCGACATGCTGCCCTTTTCCTCCACCTTCACGGGTCATCTGGAAGGATCGGAGGCGCTCTACGACGGGTCGAACCGGAACCTCGTCGGGGTGAGGAATTTCCTCTCCGGGACGCCTCAGCTCGCGGTTCTCCTTGGAATGACTCGTGCCGGGAAGTCGGCCTTCATGTGCGATCTCCTTTCTCAGACCGATCCCTACTACGACTTCACCCTGATCGTGGAGGAAGGGCTCTCCTACGGAATCTGGACACAGGCTCTGGGATCCACCCCGATCGTCATCCAACCAGACGGGGATCTCTGCCTTAACTACCTCGATACTCAGGGGGCTCCGCTGACCAACCTCCAGATTACGACAGCAGCGGCACTGGTGGCCAAGATGGCGGGGAATCCCGCCGATGAAGATCGAAGGAACCTCCGCCTCGCCCAGATCACCCAATACATCGAGCAGCTCTACACCGACCGCTTCGAGGAATGGATCGCCGAGGATGCCGGTCGGCTCGACATGGTGGCCCGACACGCCATGGCCGTTCTGGAATACAAATCCCGCCACATGCCGCTCTCGGCGACCTTCCTAGAGGCCTGGACGGAACTGAAGCACACGGCGACTGATGCGGAGCGGGAGGAGTTACTCACGTCCCCAAAACCTGAGGAGGTTTCCCGCTTCATCAAATCCCATGACATGGAACGCCATGTCCGTAACACGGCCTTCGCCTTCTTCGGGCCGACGGACTACCCCACCCACGACATGCTGCAGCAGATGATGCTGGTGGCTCCCTTTGCGGAGCATAACCGCGAGGAAATCAATCATCTGGCAACCCTGCTGGCTCCCTGGAATGAGCAGAGGCTCCTCTGTGGACATTCCACTCTGTCGATGACCGGACGGGTGGCCCACTTCGACCTGACCTACATCCCCGAGTCGAACAAGCAGCTGAAGGAACTCGCTGGATTCCTGATCGCCAACTACGGACGCCAGCACATCATCACTCTCCCCAGAGGAGCGCGGAAGAGGGTGATCTTCGAGGAGGTGGCCCGCACCTTGGATGTTCCGGGAGGGGAGCAGCTCGTGAGCGAGTTTTACGCGCAGCTCTCCAAGTTCTCCACATGGATTATCTCGATCGTCCAGCAGTACAGCCGGTTCCAGAACTCGGGAATCCGTCCCATCGTCTTCGGCAACGCCAAGCAGTTCTTCTTCACCCGAATGAACGACCGGCGGGACATCGAGGATGTGGCCCGGGACATCGATCTCTCGGAGGCGACCAAGGAGGCGGTCTCGCGCTATCCGCTGCCGGAGCATCTTCCCGATCACAACAAGTACGCCGCGCTCACCTACTACCACCTGGATGTCCAGCAGGCGCGGTGCGGGACGATCCATAACCGGGTATCTCCCGAAATGCTCTTCTGCTCCTCCTCGACGGGGCAGGACTTCGACGAACGCAGCCGGAAGCTCCGCAGTCACGAAGACATCGTGGCCGGGATCCTTCGCGAAACCACCCAACACCAACCAAAATGAAACGAACATTCCTAGTTCTTGGCCTCTTTGCCCTGACGGGCTGCGCAGGCCGTTCTCAATTCCAGAAAGGGTATGAACGCGGAGCCGCCGACACGGTGAAGCGTCAGTACTGGATTGCTCAAAACCTCCAGAAGCCGGGGAAGAACTCCGAGCGCCATCTCTCTGTCTACAAGCTGACCGTGCCACCTGATCCGGATGCCAAGG
>JBEAOJ010000052.1:0-4725 GCA_041164985.1 Verrucomicrobiota bacterium
GCGGCCACGCACCTCAATTTCCACGGGCGTGCCGGGAACCGCATGGGAAGGGGGCAGGTAGGCCATCGCGATCCCCTCCCCCAGGCTTGGGGAGAGGGCGCCGCTGCAGGTCTCACCGATCCGCGAATCACCCGCGAACACCGCGTAATGGGAGCGCATCGGGGGGCCGGAGACGGTCAGTTTCAGCGGGGTAAGCCGTGACGAGAGTCCCGCCGCGCGCTGCTGCTCAAGCGCCGGGCGCCCCGAAAAATCACCTTTCTCAGGGTCATCCAGGCCCGCGAACCTGTCGAGACCGGCTTCCAAGGGGGTCCGGTCGCGCGAGAGGTCGGAGCCGTTGAGCGGATACCCCATCTCGAGCCTGAGGGTGTCGCGGGAACCGAGTCCGCACGGCTTCACCCCGGCGGCCAGCAGGCTCTCCCAGAGGGCAATGCCATCGGCCACGGGGACGAAAAGTTCAAAGCCATCCTCACCCGTGTATCCCGTGCGGGCAACGAGCGGGGGAACAGCGGCGGCCGATGAGGTCAGGGAAGCGATCCCGTTGCGCTTGGGCACCTCGCAGGCAGGATAGAGTGACCTGAGGATCTTTTCGGAATCGGGGCCCTGAAGCGCAATGGCAGCATAATCATCCCCCTGATCCTTCAGCACCAACGAGCCGTCGGCGGGGAGGCGGGAGCGCATCCACTCCAGATCGAGATCGCGGCATGCGCCGTTGATAACCAGAAAATAGGACATCTCGCCGGTCCGATAGATGATCAGGTCGTCGATCACACCCCCCTTCGCATCGAGCATCAGGGTGTACTGGCCGCGCGTGACAGCCAGCTTGCCGACGCGGTTGGTGAGCAGGCTCTCGAGCCATGCAAGGGCACCGGGCCCCTCCACGGTCACCTCACCCATGTGGGAGATGTCAAACATTCCCGAGGCGGAGCGGACCGCCTTGTGCTCGTCCATGATGCCCGAATACTGGACCGGCATGAGCCAGCCGCCGAACTCGACCATGCGTGCACCGCAGGCCGCATGGGCGGATTCCAGCGGCGTGTGTTTCAGGGATGCAGGGTCGCTCATGACTGGTGATTGGAAGAGTGGTTGGTGGGAGATGTGACCGCACCGTTGGGACGGCGGGCATTGAAATCAAGGTAGGTGTAGGACTGGAACATCTTCTCGTACTCGTCCACCAGGCGCATCGCCTCGTTCGGCTTGAGACGGTCTCCCTTGAGCGCGGCGTCGGCCTGCGACTTGATGCGGCGCGCGAGCTCCTTCGTATCCCACTGGGTCAGGGTCAGGACCTGATCGATGGTGTTCCCCGGCAACACCTCCTCGATGTAGTAGCCGGCCTCCTCATCCTCATCGAGGAAGACATGCATCTCGTTGACGCGGCCGAAGAGATTGTGAAGGTCCCCCATGATGTCCTGATAGGCACCCGAGAGGAAGATGCCGAGGTAGTAGGGCTCGCCTTGGCGAACACGATGGACGGGAAGGGTCTCCTTCACATCCTGAAAGTCGATGAACTTCGCCATCTTGCCGTCGGAGTCGCAGGTGATGTCGACAAGGGTTCCGCTCCGTTCCGGCACCTCGTCGAGGCGGTGAAGCGGCATCACCGGGAAAAGCTGGCCGAGCGCCCAGTGGTCGAGGAGCGACTGGAAGACCGAAAAATTGCAGAGCAACTGGTCGGCAAGGGCCACCTCCAGCTCGCGCACCTCCTCGGGAACCTGCGCCATTCCGCGGTGCATCTGGACCATGCGGGCGGCGATGTGCCAGTAGAGCGTGTCGATCTTGGCCTTGGCCCGGAGATCGAGCAGGCCGAGGTCGAACATCGACTGCGCCCGGTCGCGGATCTGCTGGGCGTCGTGGAGATTCTCCAGACGGCGTTTCTCGCTCAGGCCCGCCCTGATCTCGATCATGTCGGCGACGAGCTTCGGATCCTCGGGCGAGGAGGAGACATCATCGGACTGGGCTTCCTTCTCGATCGATCCGAAGGCCTCGATGATCAGCACCGAGTGCGGGGCCACGATGAAGCGGCCGCTTTCGCTGACGATCACGGGATGCTCGACCTGCTCGGAGTCGCAGATCTCCATGATGTTGTAGACGATGTCGCGGGTGTACTCGTGCAGGGAGTAGTTGCGCGAGCTGTCGAAGCTCGTGCGCGATCCGTCGTAGTCGACGCCGAGACCGCCCCCCACGTCGAGGTAGCCGAGGGCGTGGCCCATCTTGCGGAGCTTCGCGTAGAAGCGCGCCGCCTCGCGCGTGGCCCGGCTGATCGTCTGGATGTCGGGAACCTGGGATCCGACATGGTAATGGAGCAGGACAAGGGCGTCGGGCATCCCCTCGGCGTGGAGCGTGTCGCTCATGGAGACCAGGTCGGCGGTCGAGAGACCGAACTTGGCGTTCTCACCGCCGCTGGTCGCCCACTTGCCGGCCCCCTTGGAGAGGAGACGGACACGGGCGCCGATCATCGGCTGGACCCCCACCTGCTTGGCGACGGCCAGGATCTGGTGGAACTCCTCCAGCTTCTCGACGACGAGGATCACCTTCTTGCCGAGCTTCAGCCCGAGCAGGGCGGCACGGATGAACTCGTCATCCTTGTAGCCGTTGCCCACCACGAGGCTCTCGGGATCAGAATGGACGGCGAGGGCGGCGATCATCTCCGGCTTGCTGCCGGCCTCGATCCCGAAATGGTAGGGAAGCCCCGCGTCGACGATCTCCTCCACGACCTCGCAGAGCTGGTTCACCTTGATCGGGAAGACGCCGCGATACTGGTTCCTGTAGCCGCACTCCGAGATTGCGCGGGCGAAGGATTCGTTGAGTCTGCGGACGCGGTCGCGCAGCAGGTCGTGGCTGCGGATGAGCAGGGGGAAACGGAGTCCGCGTTCCTTGGCCTCATCGACGAGTTCCATCAGATCGATCTCCTCCCCCTCCTTCCGGCGGGGACGGATCACGGCGTGTCCCGCACCGTTGATGCACACATAGCCTTCCGACCATCCCTCCACATTGTAGAGCGCGGAGTTCTGCTGGGTGATGGATCCGGAGGCGGGTTGGGACATTTTCTTTGAAATAGGAGGAGAGGAATTAACAAACATCACCCCCGTTGGCGACATGTAGATGAGATTTTTTTACCCCTCCCCGGAGAGGTGGATCCTAGCCTTAAAAACTTCCGTGCGTGATTGCCTTGGCGAACCGGCTTTGAAACTCTTTCCAAATCATCCCCACACCGCTCGCCTGTCCATGAAACTCCTCCACATCGACCCCTTCGCCGGCATCAGCGGCGACATGACCGTTTCGGCACTGCGCGACCTCGGAGTGCCCGAGGAGGTTTTTCAGGAAGCCCTTGCCTCCCTTCCGATCACTCTCCCTGAGTGCCGGTTTGTCCGGGGAGAGCGCTGCGGCATCTCGGGATGGCGCTTCCGGGTGAAGGGACATGACGGGGAGGAGGGACATGCCGCCGGACATCACCACCACGATCATGCACATGATCATTCGCATGGAGACTCGCACGGGCACGACCATTCCCACGGACATGGGCATTCACCTTCGCATTCCCACTCAAATTCCCACTCCCATTCCCATCATCACGGGGATTCCCACACCCATGGCCGCACCCATGATGAAATCCGCACCCTTCTCGGACAGAGCCGCCTCCCCGAGGAGGTCAAGCAGCGCGCCCTCTCCGTTTTTCAGAGAATCGCCATTGCCGAAGGGGGCATCCATGGAGTCCCTCCCGAAACCGTCGGCTTTCATGAAGTCGGGGCCGAGGATTCCATTGCCGACATCGTGGCAGCCTGTGCCGGATTCGCCCACCTGAAGCTCGACAGAATCACCTGCGGGTCATTGATAGAGGGAACCGGACATATCCATTGCGCCCATGGAACATTCCCCCTCCCCGCCCCGGCCACGCTGGCCCTGCTCAAGGGTATCCCCTTCCGACAGGTCGAGGAGCCGTGGGAACACATCACCCCCACCGGCGCGGCCCTTGTGGCCGAGTTCGCTACTTCATTCGGCCCGATGCCGGAAGCCAGCGTTTCGGCGATCGGTTACGGGCTTGGTTCACGCCAGACACCGAACCGCCCCAATGCCCTTCGCCTGATTCTCGGCGAGTCGATCGACCCGGGGGCAACCGAATGCGACGAGATCGTGGAACTCCGATGCAATCTCGATGATCTCACCCCGGAGCATGCCGCTCATGCCCTTGAAACCATCCTTGCCGCAGGCGCACTCGATGTGACCCTGACCCCGACCGTCATGAAGAAGGGACGCTCCGGTTGGATCCTGGAAGTCCTCTGCCACGAGGAGAAGGCGGGCGAACTCTCTGAGAAGATTCTTCGCGAGACCACGGCCTTCGGCGTCCGCCGCCACATGATGGATCGACTCAAGCTCGAGCGTCATCACCGCAGCGTATCCACAACCTACGGGGATATCGCAGTGAAGGTCGGCACACTGCGAGGGGAAATCCTCCAGGAGTCACCCGAGTTCTCCTCCTGCGCCGAGGCCGCCGCCCGGCACGGCGTTCCCGTCAGACTGGTCCACCAGGCCGCCCTGCAGTCGATAGGATCAGATCATTCACAGTGATGAAGGGGATAAAGGGGTTTAAAAAGTTAGAAAGTTGAAGCGTTAGAAAGTGGATCAAAAACAGCCCTGATCTGAGAATCGTGATGGCGAATTCAGATAAATCGTCGCAGCAGCACGGGCTGAAGAGTCGAATCAAGGTTTCCAATTCAGTCCCTTGTAACCCTT
>JBEAOJ010000053.1:0-2656 GCA_041164985.1 Verrucomicrobiota bacterium
CGCCCGGGGTCTCGTAGACACCGCGGCTCTTCATTCCCACGAAGCGGTTCTCCACCATGTCGACCCGACCGACGCCGTGGCGTCCGCCGATCCTGTTCAGGGTCTTCATGACCGCCAGGGGGGCAAGCTTCTTGCCGTTCACGGCGACACAGTTTCCCTTCACGAAATCCAGCGTCACGATCTCCGCCTTGTCCGGGGCATCCTCGGGGCTTGCCGAGAGCTTGAACATGGAGCGGTTCTCCGGCGCGAAGGCATCGAACCACGGATCCTCGAGGATTCCGCTCTCGTAGCTGATGTGAAGGAGATTACGGTCCATCGAGTAAGGCTTCTTGGCGCTCGCCTCGACTGGAATCTTGTGACGGCGGCAATACTCGATCATCTCTGCGCGTCCGGGGAATTCCGCACGGAAACCCTCCTCCCTCCAAGGAGCGATCACTTGGAGATCGGGAGCCAGGGCGGCGGCGGCAAGCTCAAAGCGGACCTGATCGTTCCCCTTACCTGTTGCTCCATGAGCGATGGCGTCGGCCTTCTCGGCCAGTGCGATCTCCACCATGCGCTTGGCGATGAGGGGGCGCGCGATGCTGGTGCCAAGGAAATACTCCCCCTCGTACATGGCTCCCGCCTGCATCATCGGGAAGATGAAATCACGGGCGAACTCGGCCTGAAGATCATCGACGTGGCACTTGGAGGCGCCGGTCCGCAGGGCCTTGGGCTTGAGTCCCTTGAGTTCCTCCTCCTGGCCGATATCCGCGCAGAACGCGATCACCTCCGCCGAATAGGTTTCCTTGATCCAGTTGAGGATGACGGAGGTATCCAGACCTCCCGAATAGGCAACGACGATTTTCATGGAGAGGTGGGATACATCAACGACGGCAAGGTTGCACGCCGATTCGCGACTGTTTCGGAAAAATCAGGACACAAAAAAACGGCCGGATTGCTCCGGCCGTTTTTCGATGAAAACGATCCGATCGTTACTTCTTGGGTTGGATCGGGGTGGAGGCGGGAGATGCACCGGCCTTGGCATTCTGCTGGGCCTGGATCTGGGCAGCCAGATTCTGGACGGCCTGCTGCAGATCGACGAGAGGAACCCAACCGATCAGGTTACCCTGCTGGCCGGTCGACTTGTCGGCAAAGGAGGCGGCATTGAGGAGACGGGCCTCGCCTGTCTTGGTGTTCCACTGAACCACGGAATCAACCTGCTTGTCGGCGATGGTGATCTTCGCGGAGATGCACTGGAAGGATGCCTGCTCGGGAGCGGTCTTGTCGCATGCGGCAAGGCCGAGGCTGATAACGGCAAAGAGTGATAAGGGGATAAACTTCATAGGATGATAAACTGGAACAACGATGACCTGATTTCAAGAAGCAAATCGGGGATGGTTTTATTACCGAAAAGAGTGGGTTGACTGGGACTCGAACCCAGAACCAATACCTTAAAAGGGTACTGCTCTACCATTGAGCTATCAACCCGTCTACAGAGTAAAATGCCCCCTGTAAGGGGTTCCGAAAATCCCAGTTGACCCGTCCAGTTAGCCCGTTTAGGTTTTGGGCAGATGAAGACCCAAAAAACCCCACCTGCACCGACTGAATCGAAGGGCAAGTTTCGTCGCGTAGCTGAAGGACTGTATCAACACGAATCATCAGGCGCGTATTATGCCCGATTCCGTTTCAAAGGCGAGCGCATAATGCAGAGATTGGGCAGTGAGAAAAGCCCCTGCACCCACTTGCCCGAAGCCAAGCGACTCCTGCGTGATCTTCACGATGAACTGGAGCGCACCGATGTCAAGGCGACCCGAAAGACCCTGCACACCATCATCGCAGAGTACAAAAAAGTGATGCCCTTTGCCGCCGACACCGCCAAGTACAAGTTGCAGTACCTTCAGGAGCTAGAGGACGGCTTTCTTCAGAGCGTCAAGGTGCGCGACATCAAGAAGAGCGACATGATTAACTTTCTGGCCCAGTACAATGAACGGCTGGCCCCCGCCACCCACAACAAGGTCATCACCCTGTGCCGGGATGTCTTCCAGTATGCCATCGACGACAAGGCGATTGCTGTTTCACCGATGGATGGGATCAAGTATCGGAAGCTCAAGACCACAGAGAAACGCCTGATCCCCTCATGGGAGGAGTTCACCTCCATCGTTGAGAGCATCAGGGCGCAGAAGTACGCCGACACTGCGGGAGAGAGTGGCGACCTGATCGAGTTCATGGGCCTTGCAGGGCTTGGTCAAGGGGAGTGTGCAGGACTGCGTTGGTGCGACATCAATTTCACCAGTGGAATCATCACGATCATCCGCAAAAAGACGGGGGTAGAGTTCACGATCCCGATCTACCCACAAGTGCGTGATCTACTAGAAACGATGAAGGAAGCCCGGACGGATGAAGAGCCGACCGCCGATGTCTTCAAGGTGAAAAATCCCAAGAAGGCATTGGAAGCGGCTTGTCGGCGGCTCAAGCTGCCCGACTACACCGCCCGATCCTTCCGCCGAATGTTCATCACACGATGCCTGGAGTTGGGAATCGACCCGCAGACCATCGCCAAGTGGCAGGGGCATCGTGATGGGGGGAATCTGATCCTGAAGGTGTACGGGAGCGTGTCACAGAAACATCAGAATGACATGGCGGCACGACTCACCGCGCCCACCACCGCCACCAACGT
>JBEAOJ010000054.1:0-3948 GCA_041164985.1 Verrucomicrobiota bacterium
CCTGAAGGCCGCAAGGGAGGATCTTGAGAAGGAGCGCAAGGCCCTTTACGGCAACCTGACCCCATGGCAGCGCGTCCAGATCGCCCGCCATCCCGCCCGCCCCTACTTCCTGGACTACGTCGCCTCCTGCGTCACCGACTTCGTCGAACTCCACGGGGACCGCCTCTTCGGCGATGACAAGGCGATGCCCGCAGGGATCGGCCGCATCGGCGGACACCGCTGTGTCATCATCGGCCAACAGAAGGGACGCGACGTGAAGGAGAATGTCCTGCGCAACTTCGGCAGCCCCCACCCCGAGGGATACCGCAAGGCGCTGCGCCTCATGCGCATGGCGGAGAAGTTCGACCTGCCCGTCGTCTGCATCATCGACACTCCGGGCGCCTATCCGGGCGTCGGCGCCGAGGAACGGCACATCGCCGAGGCGATCGCAGTGAATCTCCGTGAAATGATGGCTCTCAAGGCCCGCATCATCGCCGTCGTGATCGGCGAGGGGGGCAGTGGAGGAGCACTTGGCATCGGTGTGGCCGACCGCGTGCTCATGCTCGAGAACGCCTACTACTCGGTCATTTCCCCCGAGGGATGCGCCGCCATTCTCTGGAAGCACCGCAAGCACGCCCCCGAGGCTGCGGCGGCACTCAAGCTCACCGCCGACAATCTTCAGGAACTCGGTCTCATCGACGGAGTGATCCATGAACCGACCGGAGGGGCGCACCGTGATCCCGCAGCCATGGCCGACACCCTCACCTCGACCATCGCCTCCGCCATCGAGACTCTGAACGCCATCCCTCTTGAGCAACTGCTTGAGGAACGCTACGCCAAGTTCCGCGGGATGGGAGTCTTCTCCGAGTAATCCTTCGCTGACTTTCTCTCAGCGGCTTTTCCTGCCATCGGATCGATCACGAGCGTGATTTCTCCACGGGGAGGGTTCACCCCGTAGTGCGCCGCCAATTCCGCGGGGCTTCCGTGTCGGTATTCCTCATGGATCTTCGTCAGTTCCCTGGAAACACAGACCATGCATCGGGGGGCTATCGAGGCGAGATCGACAAGGCAGTCAAGCAAGCGGTGGGGCGACTCGAAGTAGACCGCCGTCATCCCGAGAGCAGTCCCCTTGCGGAGCTCCGAACGCCTTCCCGAACCGGAGGAGGGCAGGAATCCTCCGAAGAAGAAGGGCACAGGAGGCAAACCGCTCCCGACAAGGGCGGTAGTGACGGCGCTCGCTCCGGGCAACACCGTGTAAGCAATGCCTTCCGCGACACAGGCGCGCACCAGACGGAAACCGGGATCGCTCACCGACGGCGTCCCGGCATCGGTCACCAACGCCAGACGCTCCCCTCCCCTCAATCGGCCCAGAATCTCGGGAAGGCGGCGCTCCTCATTGTGCTCGTGGAAACTGACCAGCGGTTTTCGCACATCCAGATGGGCCAGCAACTGGGAGGCACGACGCGTGTCCTCCGCAATCACACCATCGCAATTTCTGAGAGTCTCGGCGGCCCTGAGGGTCAAGTCCCCCAGATTCCCGATCGGCGTGCAGATCAGGGTCAGGGAGGGAACCCCCGATTCTTTCCCCGATTCTGAATTTTCAGGTTTCAAGTTTCAGCTTTTCAGCTTTCTCCCGTTACCATCCCTCCGCCACCTTGCTCACGAGCTTCTCCGCCATGCGCTGGGCGGCGATGGGATAATTCATGTTCTGATTGGTCACGAGGTCGGAATTCACACGGTCGGTCTCGGTGAAGAAGGGGGTCACGCCGACAGCCCTACCCTCCATCAGGACGGCACCGGTGATCCGGTCAATGACCCGGTATTTCACGATCAGCGTTAGCTCGAACTCGGAAGTCTGAAGCACGTTACTGGCGAAGACACGCATCGGTTGGCGCTGAACCGACTCGATGCTTCCCTCGACGATGGCATCGGCCCGGTCGGCGGACTCGATCCGATAGGTTCCGTCCTGCTGGAACTGCTTCACCACGGCATCGGCGGTCTGCGCCTCGACACGGGGCAGGAGGGTCTTGTTGGTGAACGTGTTCACGGCGATCGTGGTGACACGGCGCATCGGCGTCGGCTTGATCTCGCCGAGATGATATCCGCACCCGCCCAATGAAAGGAAAAGCGGAATCATGAGCAGTAACTTCTTCATCTTCATCAGGGGGTGAGCGGGGTCTTCTGAGCAGGGGGCTCCGCTGGTGGCTCCTGCAACGGAATCGGCTGGGCATCCCTCATGTCGCCCTTCATCTCAGGACGCGGAAGCGGAGCTTCCTCGCCGACAATCTGCTTCTTCGGGGGCCCGTCGTAATTGGCCAAAGCCGTGCTCTCGATCTGGGCCTGCATGCGGCGGCGCTCGGCAAGCCGCTCCCCGGTCTCGGGTCGCTCCTGACCGACGCGGAGGGAATCCTCACCGTAAAGGGCCTTGAGCTCGTCGATGCGGGTCTTGGCCGCGGTTGATTCCTCACTCTGCGGGAAGCGACGCAGCACATCGTTGTAGTAAATCGAGGCGGCCTTGAAATCCTTGTTGAAGTCGTAGAATCGGGCGATGCGCAGCGTGTCGGCCGATTCCCTGGAAACCATCTTCTTCATGTTCTCCCCCGCCTGCGGAACCTTCTCGCTGTTCGGGTACTGAAGGAGGAAATCCTGGTAATTGTTCTGGGCTTCCTTGAGGGCGGAGAGATCCTGCGATTTTCCGGTCATGCCGAGACGCTGGTAGACATAACCGATCTGATAGGAAGCCGAGGCGCAGGCACTGCTGTTGGGATATTTGTCGAGCACCCGCTGATAGGCGGCGATCGCCTCCTTGGCCTTGCCCTGCTTTTCAAAGGCCAGACCGAGGTTGAATTGCGTGACTGCGGCATGCTTGCTGTAGGGAGCGGACTTGAGGATCGCCGTGTACATCTCCTCGGCCTTCTCCATCGAAGGCATCAGGCGAAGACCGAGCATCTTGACCCGGCGTCCTTTCAGGAAGGCATTGGCAATCTCGATCTGGTCGGCGACCGACTGCTCGAAGTCGGGGGTCTGGGGGTATTTCTTGAGAAGATTCTGGTATTCCTTGAAGGCGGCCTCGAACTCCCCCTTGTTATTGAGTTGCTTGGCCAATCGGTACTGCGCGGAGGGTGCTTCCTTGGAGCCCGGAGCGCTCTTGGCAATGTAACGGTAGGTGGTGATCGCCTTGTCGAGATCCCCGGAATCGGCAAACCCATCGGCGGCGGCAAGCTGCTCGGCGGTTCCTCCCGCGGGAAACAGGTTGTTGGTGATGGGTTGTGACTTCACCAACCCCTCCGACTCGGCGTGGAGAACGGAAACAAACGATGCCAGCACAAGTGCGGAAAGCCCGTTGAGCAGTGCGGTCCGCAGCGTAGAAATGAATCCTGAATCTCTCATCCGAAAGAGGAACGCTAGAGAAGGAGGCACACCATCGTCAAGGAGGGGCTCAAGCGAACTCTCCACGGACTCTCCCTCCACAAGACAAAAAAAGAGCCGGGCACGATGGCCCGGCTCTTCCTTGATGAAAAAGTCGGTGGATCAGGCCTTTTTGTCCGAACAGAGACCCAGCCCCAGCCAACCCACTCCGGCAAAGATCAGTTCGATCCCGAGAAAGAGACCGAGGATGTAGAGACCGGTGGTCGGCCACTGGGAAATGATCATCCCTCCCAGAACGATGGAGATGGCGGCACTGAAGAGAACCCAACCGGCCCCCCTGTGATGACGGATCCGGAAGGCAAAAACCGCACGGAAGATCCCTCCGATGAGGATGGCCCAACCAAGAAAGAGAGTGAAGGCGATCGCGGCCTGAAAGGGATGGGCAATGAAGACGTATCCGGCGACACCGTAGGCAATGGCCACGACGGCATACCAGAGATGGCTCTTCCAGCTTCCGACGGTGAAGACCTTCATCAACTGGAAGGCACATCCGATCATCAGGATGACACCGATGAAGGTGGCAACGGCGGCCGTCGTGAT
>JBEAOJ010000055.1:0-24115 GCA_041164985.1 Verrucomicrobiota bacterium
ACAGCAACCATCGACAGCAAAAGGCCGGTCCTCTCGATCCGCACCACGGCAAACCCGTTCCACCATCTCTGGAACAATAACGGCACTTGGTGGTGCCACTACACCGAGCACCTCCCCGACCACACCAAGCGTCGTGTGCGCAGGAGTCTCCACACCAGCGACTCCGGAATAGCCCGGGTCCTGAGGGATTCCCTCCTCTGTCAGGCGACCCACTTTGAAGAGGAGGTGCCCAGTGAGCACAAAGGGTAGAGGGGTGTGGGTTTTTTCACCGCCCCCAAACTCGCTATCCCTCAGCTTCTAGCTCCCAGTTGATGGCATCCGCCGCCCGGCGGAGGGTGCCACCCCTGCGGGGCTACCACTATGTCATAGTCTACCGGGCTCGTTCCCACGAGCTTGGTTCCCAGCCCCCAGCTCCTAACTCCTAGCTCCCAGCTCCCAGCTCCTAGCTCCTAGTCCCCATAACCCAACCCACCATGCCCAACCCCGCAAAAAACACAAAAGCCACCAAGAGCCCTGCCTCTACATCGAAGCACAACTTCTTCGCCATCATCAGCGACATTCATGGCAATATCGACGCTCTGGAGGCTGTTCTTGCGGACATTACGGAGTTTCCTGTCCGGGGAATCCTCTGTCTCGGTGATATCGTCGGCTACGGCCCGGAGCCCGGGGCATGCGTGAAGAGGGTCATGGATCTCTGCTCGGCCACCGTCCTCGGAAACCACGAGGCGATGCTCCTGCTTGCCGACAGGATCCTGGATGAGGACTGGGAGGAACCGATTCGGAACCCCCTTCGAATCGCCAAGGAGCAGGTCAGCAAAGCCGAGCTTGGATGGCTCAGGGATCTCCCCATCACCGTGGATCTGGATCCGATCACGCTTTCCCATGCTTCACTTAACGAGCCGGCAGAATTCAACTACATCTACGAGACCACGGAGGCCGAGGCCCACTTCGCTGCCCAGAGCACCTTCATCAGCTTCAACGGCCACACCCACGTGCCCGCAATCTGGGAGGAAAATCCCCGGACCCTTGGTTGCCGCTGTCTGGCTCCCGGTGACAAGCCCGTGCGCCTCGACGCCACCAGACGCTACACCGTCAATGTCGGCTCGGTGGGACAGTCTCGGGATGGAGATCCCAGAGCCTCCTACTCCCTCTACGACTACGAGCAGCAGCTCCTGCTCATGCGTCGGGTCGGCTACGACATCAGGAAGGCCCAGGCCCGATTCAAGAAAGCAGGCCTCCCCGCCCACAATGCCACCCGACTTGCCAAGGGGGAGTGATGAGCATTTGCCTTCCTAAGGAAGCGCTGAATAAATCCCATGTAGGCCGCTGAAGAGCATTTGCTGATTTTTGAAGGCGCGAGTGCTGGGCGATACCCGCAGCGGTCTCGCCCGAGCGAGCAACGCCACAAAAATCGACAAATGGCTTCAGCCCTTCGGGTTGCGGAGATAACAGGCCGGGGCTGTGTTGGCTTCGCGGTTACAGCCCACTGCGGGGATGCGCCCGCGAAGCCGCCTTGCCCGCGGCCCATTCTTACCGCAACGGCCTCTATGCGATTAAATCAGCGCTTCCCTAGTTTCCATCCGGGAGATACTATGAGTTCGTCAACCAACCAAAAGACATCGCTCCTCTGGTTGGCGGCTCTCGGGGTGGTCTTCGGTGATATCGGGACGAGTCCGCTCTACGCGTTCCAAACGGCGGTCGGCCTCACGGGCGCCGCCCATGCGGTAGCGGTCGCCTCACTGATCATCTGGACGGTGATCCTGGTGGTCAGCGTGAAGTATGCCTTCATCCTGATGAGGGAGGATTACAAGGGGCAGGGTGGCGTCTTTGCCCTCTTTGCGCTTCTGAAAGAGGCCCGGGCCCCGAAACCCGTGGGATTCGGGATCCTTGCGGTGGTGGCCTTCGGCGCGGCGCTCCTGCTCAGCGACGGCACCCTCACACCCGCCATTTCGGTGCTGAGCGCTGTGGAGGGGATGGTGACTATTGATCCCTTCCTTTCCGCCTACGTCCCTGGAGTCGCGGTAGCCATCCTGATCCTCCTCTTCGGGATCCAGCGTTTCGGGACGGGAAGGCTCGGGGCTGTCTTCGGTCCCGTGATGCTTCTATGGTTTTTGGGTATCGCCCTCACGGGTGCCCTACAGATCGCGCGGCATCCTTCGGTGTTCAGGGCGCTCGACCCTTTCCCGGGGCTCGGGTTGCTAGCCCAATTAGGCTGGCACGGGTTTGCCATCGTGGGCGCCGTCGCTCTTGCCGTCACCGGTGCCGAGGCCCTCTACGCCGATCTGGCCAACTTCGGCAAGGGTCCGATCCTCACGGCATGGTATGGCATCGCGCTCCCGGCGCTTCTTCTCAATTACCTCGGTCAGGCGGCCTACCTGGAGGCCAACCCCTCGGCCGCATCCAATACGGGACTCTTCTTCCTCCTCTGCCCGATGGCGGTGCGCGTGCCGCTCGTCCTGCTGGCGACCGCCGCCACCGTCATCGCTTCGCAGGCCCTGATCAGCGCCGTCTTCACGTTGGTGCGTCAGGGGAAGTCGCTCGACATCCTTCCTCCATTCGTCAGCAGGCACACCAACCCGGGTGTCAGGGAGCAGATCTACATCCCCGCGGTGAATTTTCTGCTGGGGATCTGCTGCATCATGCTGATCGTCATCTTCCGCACCGGTGCCTCGCTGGCGAACGCTTACGGTGTCGCGGTGACGGGGGCCATGGTGGTCACCTCGATTCTCTGGGGGGCCGTGATGTTTTCACGGCCCGGCATCGCCAGATGGAAAACCTCGCTGATTCTCGGTGCCTTGCTGGTTATGGATCTGGCGCTCTTCCTCTCCTGCATGACCAAGTTCCCGAGCGGCGGTTTCGTTCCCTTCCTCCTCGCGATCGGAATCATGGCGCTGATGTTCTCATGGTACCGGGGGAAGAGGCTCGTCAATGGGTCGATGAAGGCCGGCTTCATCTCACCCGGGCAACTCGGCAAAGAACTGGCCGATGGCACCATGCCGCGTGTGGCCGGGACAAGGGTCTACATCACCCGCGAAAGCACGCCCGAACACTCGGTGGGCTCGATTCAGGAGTTCCACAGGAGGACCAAATCCGTCGCGCAAAACAACGTGATCCTGATGCTCCCCTCGACCTGGTCCGATCCCCACCGGGTCATCGGTGATCCGATGCTCAAAAGCCACGAAGGGGGGCTCTGGGAAATCACCGTTCCGCACGGATACATGGTCGAGGCTGATGCTCCGGCCAGTCTTCGTGCGGCAGCAAAGGCAAGCGGCGGTGCCTTCACCTTCAACCCGGCCGACACCTTCTACATCTTCCCCAAGGAGTTTTTGGCCTCGGACGGAGGAGCGATGCCGGCGTGGCAGAGGAATCTCTTCTCGTTCCTTGTCAGGAATGTCGGCTTCCTTGTGAACTTCATGGGGATCCCTCCGGAGCGACTGATCGTCTACCTGGCCTACATCGACATCGATCGCCGGCAGATGGATACGGCCGCCAATGCTGGATAGAAGACGGGGAAAATTCTTGCCAAAGCAGCCGCATGACGGGCAATTTCCTTCATGGCAGCAACGAGTCATTCCAATCCCGACGAGACGTTCTACCGGGGGGCCGATTCCTTTTTCACAGCCAACTCGGAAATCGGGCTGACCTTCGACGATGTCACGCTGGCGACGCTTTATTCGGATATCCTTCCCAGCCAGACCAAGCTTGATTCGCGTCTGAGCGACGGGCTTCAGCTCAACATTCCCATTGTCTCCGCGGACATGGACACGGTCACGGAATCGCGCCTTGCGATCGCCCTGGCGCTCAACGGCGGCCTTGGGCTCATCCATTACAACATGCCCGAGCGCGACCAACTCGGGGAGGTGAGCCGCGTGAAATACCATGTCCAGGGCCTGATTCAGGATCCCATCAAGGTATCGCCCGACCAGTTCATCGGCGACGTCCTGAAGCTCATCGAGGAGAAGAACTTCGGCTTCAGCACCTTCCCCGTCGTGGATGGGAAGGGTGCGCTCGTCGGCCTCCTCTCCGGTCACGTGGTCAAGCCGCGCTACGCTACCAAGAAAGTCTCCGAGGCGCTGACTCCGCGGAGCCAGGTTCACACCGTGACCAGGAAGGAACTCGGCACCGATCCCATCGCCATCGCCGACAAGTTCTTCACCGAGCATCTCGGCATCCACAAGCTTCTGGTCGTCGACGAGGAGGACCGGTTGCACGGCCTCATCACCATGAGCGACGTGGAGAGGATCACCCAGGAGCGCAAGGCCCAGTTCAAGCCCGCGCGCGACGCCCAGTTCCGTCTGGTCTGCGGCGCGGCGGTCTCCGCCACCCGCAATGCCTTCGGCGAACTCGACAGGGAGCGGATCCTCAACCATGTCGCGGCTCTCGTCGAGCGCGGCATCGATGTCGTCGCCGTCTCCACCGCCCACGGCCACAGCAAGGGGGTCGGGGACACGGTCAGGGTGGTGCGCGACGCCTTCCCGAAGCTGCCCATCATCGCCGGCAACGTCACCAGCGCCGCCGGGGTGGAGTATCTTGCCGACTGCGGTGCGAACATCGTGAAGGTCGGTCAGGGACCCGGTTCGATCTGCACCACGCGCGTCGTTGCCGGAGTCGGCATCCCGCAGATGACCGCCCTCTACGTCTGCTCCAAGGCCGCTGCGGAGAAGAAAGTCTCGATCCTTGCCGACGGGGGGATCACCAAGTCGGGCGACATCGTCAAAGCCCTGACCCTAGCACAGGGCGTGATCTGCGGCGGCATGTTCGCCGGTTGCACCGAGTCACCCGGCGATGTCGTCGAGATCGGTGGCAAACTTTACAAGCAGTACCGCGGCATGGGGAGTCTCTCCGCGATGAAGGCCGGCAGTGCCGCCCGCTACGGCCACGACAAGGCTGACACCACGCGCAAGGTGGCCGCCGAGGGGGTCGAGGCGCTCAAGGAGGCATGCGGCCCCGTGGATCGTGTCCTGGCCAGCCTTATCGGAGGGATCCAGAGCGGCATGGGCTATCTCGGCGCGGGAAATCTCGAGCAACTCCGCGAAAAAGCGCGCTACATCCGTGTAAGCCCGGCGGGCCAGCGGGAGGCGGCTCCCCACGACGTGGTCGAACTCAAGACCAAGAACTGAAAAATCTGGCCACAAACGGTTTTAGCAAGGGTGGATTTTTTCCAGCTCGGGCAATAGCACGACGCTTTCCTGCTCGTTTGGATCCGTCCGGGCAATAACGGCCACGACGTCCTCGGTCTGGCTTGGATTATAAGGAAGATGGGGAACATCCGCCGGGATGTAGAAGAAATCGCCTGGCTTTACGATGGAGTGATGCTCCAATTGTTCGCCATGCCAGACTCCCGAAGTCCCTTGGAGCGCGTAAATCGCCGTTTCATGGGTGGCGTGTTTGTGCGCCTTGGCCCTTCCTCCGGGGGAAATGGTCACCAACTGAAGGTGAATGCCCCTTGATCCGACGGTCTCGGCGGAAATCCCGACGAGATAGTCGAGCCCTTGCTTGCCGGTGTATTCATCAGTGGGGCTGATCAACCGGCATTCTCCGCCAGATGGCTCTGGAAATTTCTCTGCCATTGAAGTGGCGTCAGTGAACTTGATTTAAAAAAAAGAGGGTTTCCTTTTCAAAAGGAAACCCTCTGGTGAGAAAAAACTACTGCCTGTTACCGTGATCCGGATGAGGGAAGAATCGTTCCCGATGCGGCCTCTTCCTGGAAAGGATGACCGATGAGGTGATGAATCTTGTACTCGGTTACTTTGCCGGAGGGGCTGAAGTCCACGGAATATGTCTCGGTGTTGAAATGATCGCCGATGATCGGGAAGCAGCGCTTCCAGGAAGTTCCCTGCCAGGTCCAGTACTCACCCTTCGAGTTGACGGTCCTGGTCGAAGGCTTTCCCCAGATGGAAAGCACCTCCGCCTTGGTCATTCCGACACGGACGGGGGACTGTTTTTCAAGGACGCAGGAAGGGGTGCAGGACTTGGCCACGACCTGTTTGCCGGAAGCGGCGCATTTGGGAGCGCTCGAGCAGGCGGACAGGAGGAGGGAAGCTGCGGCACAAACTAAGGCTGGGGCGAATGCTTTTTTCATGACGGGACGAATAGACCACCCGTGGCGATCAGTGTCCAGAGATTATTCGCCGTGGTGAACGGGTGCGTGATGCTTTCCCTGAGTCGTTGATAAGGGCGGGCCATTCCTTCCTTTCCCGGACGTTGCAAACGGCAGGAGAAGCCCCCCGAGCAGGGCGACGGCGGCCTGGATCACGAACCCTCCCAGGGAGGCAAGCGCCGCCGTAGCCGGAGCGATCCCGTAGAGGCCCCCCAGCATGTGCTGGAAGAGATTCTCGCGCCAACCGAGTCCGAAGAGGGTGATGGGGAGGGTGATCAGCGTGTCGATCACCGGCATCACCGTGAAGAGGGCGCCGACCCCGAGGGGAAGCCCGAAGGAACGGGCGCTGCACCAGTAGGTCAGGCAATGAAAGAGGAAGGCGGGAAGGGCGATCCCCACCGCGCAGGCGATCAATCGGGGGCGAAGGGAGAGGCCTGCGAAGATGGCGCCGAGATGATCCACCCGTTTCCGGAACGTGGGGGACATCCACGGCTTCCTTCGCATTCTGATGCCTGGAAGGGTCGTGACCCACCAGAGGAGCAGCAGAAGGAGAACGATTCCCAGCAGGGCGGATGCCGCCTTGAGGAGGAGGTGGGCTGACGGATCCGAAGCGAAGAGCCGGTATTGCAGGATCCCCGAAAGCGGCACGGCGAGGACCAGCGCCACGAGTCCGCAGAGGCGGTCGGCAAGGATGGAAAGGGATGCCCTGAGCTTGCGGCGGGGATAAAGCCTCATCATGTAGAGAACCCGGAAGGCGTCGCCGCCGCCTGTTCCGGGAAGTCCGAGCGAAAGGAAAAGACCCGCCCACCAGAACATCACGACCTTCATGAATCCCACGGGTGTGCCGAATGCGCGGAGCACCAACCACCAGCGGGCCGCGCTGAGAAGCTCCGCCAGGAATGCCGCTGCCAATCCGCCGGAGAGCCATGAGGGATCGGCCGCGAGGAAAACCTTCGATGCCTCGGCCCGCAGCGCCGCGTCGCCGAAGATCCTCCAGAGGAGGATGGCGGAAAGCACTCCCTGGACAATGGCCAGCCAGTATCTTCGCATGGTCAGGGTGTGGCCTTCGCCCATGCGTTGAGGCGGAGCATGGAGAATTGACGTGTCAGTCCCCAACAGGGAACCACGATGCCCGGAAGGCGCCCCTGAGCGATCAGTTTGGCCGCGCGGATGGTGTTCCAGGCAGCCGAGGCCGTGGAGGCCTCGAAGTCCCTGTTGATCCAGGGATCGAGCAGGCGTTCTCCGGCGGTCCGTGACTCGATCGGCGCCGTCCACGACGTGGAGGTGGGCATCACGGGATCATTTCCCGGGATGGAGGCAAGGCATTCGAGGGCCGCTTCCCCGGCAAGCCGCCTTGCCGGGAAGCCGTAGCCATCCGCGATGCGGGAAAGCAGAGGGGTTTCCCCGGACGCCTTCCCCAGCAGCACCGCGCCGGCTCCTTCGGAGGGAATCAGGCGACCATGCCGCAGCAGTCCCGCTGCCCTGAAGGCATGGAAGGAAACAGGATCGAATTCCTCGGCTCCCACGACGACGACATGATCCGCCATGCCGAGGCGAAGCCAGCATTCGGCGGTGCGGAGCGCCGTCGCCCAGCACGATTTGTCGCCGATCTGGGTGTGAACGGGGCCGCCGATCCCGAGGGTGGAGACGACATGGCTGAGGGGGGTGTTGAAGACGGTTTCCGGAAAAAGGATCGGGCTGGCGAAGCGGCGCCCCGCGGCATGCATCTCCCTGTAAAAACGGACGGAATAAGCCATGCAACCGAGGAAAAACGCACCCACCACGGCCGTGCGGGAGAGATCGAGGCCCGGCGCGCCTTCTAGCGCCTGGGAGACCGCCTCCACCATGAAATAACTGATCGGGCTGGCCCGCCGAAGCCTGGGGCTTTTCTCCCACTTCAGAAGCGCCGGATCTGATCTCTCCACCAAGGAGACGGGATGTCCCTCCGTCTCCGGATGGATCATCGTTGGGAAACCGCTCTCCAGCGACTGCGTCCCGACGCCTGCCGGGGAAACGCTGCCATGGGAAAGAATGACGGGTTCCATGGTCTGCATGGGTCAGGAACGATTCCCGTAGGGGGTGACGATCAGTGCCGCGTTGGATCCTCCGAAACCCAGGTTCACGCTCATGGCCGCATCGAGACGCTTCCTCTCACCGGGATGCACGAGGAGGCGCGCGATGTCGGGCTCCGGGTCGGTGACATTGATCTGGGGAGGGAGATCCCCCGTTTCGAGCGCCATCAGGCAGAGGAGGGCCTCGATTGCCCCCGCCGCTCCCAGGGTGTGTCCCAAGGCGGCCTTGGTGGAACTGATCCTCACATCGGTCCCTCCGAAGATCCCGAGGAAGGCCGTTGCCTCGGCACCGTCGTTGAAGCGCGTGCCGGTGCCGTGTGCATTGATGTATCCCACTTGCGAGGGCTCCATTCGCGCGGAGTCGAGAGCCTGTTTCATCGCGCCTGCAAGGGCGCTGCCGTCCTGCGCCGGTTGGGTGAGATGAAGCCTGTCGGTGGTCTGGCCATATCCGGCGACCGAGCCGCGGATACGGGCTCCTCGGCGCCGCGCATGCTCCTCGCTTTCGAGCACCAGGAACGCCGCGCCCTCGCCCAGCATGAGCCCCGTGCGCTTCCTGTCGAACGGTCGGCAGGCATCCGGGGCGAGTGTCTGGAGAGAATCGAATCCCGCGAAGACAAGCTCGCAGAGTGCGTCGTATCCCCCGGCAAGCACAACCTCGGCCATCCCCGAGCGGATCAGGTCCGCGCCGTGGCCGATCGCGTTGGCACCCGCCGCGCACGCATTGGCGACGATCATGGCGGCCCCTTGGAATCCGTAAGCCGACTGGATTTCAGCCACCTGCTCCTGCGCCTGATAATGGGCAACCATGCCCGGCTTCCGCCCGGGGCGACCGTTCAGGATCGACCGAAGGAAGCCTTCGCCCAACTCCATGCCGCAGGCGGTCGTCGCCACCGACATTTCGAGACGCGGAATCCGGCAGCGGCCATCCACCCCGAGAAGTCCCGATGACGCGAGGGCTTCCCCGGCGGCGGGAATCGCCAGGCGCGACGCCCTGCTCAGACGCGCCAGCCGTTTTGAGGAAAGGTGCGGGATGTCGGGCAAGCAGGCCTGGGCCCCTTCGGTGACACGGCATCCCTCCACCTCGATCGCGGTGACGGGGCCTCGCGCGGAGCGACCCTCAAGAAGCGCGTTCCAGGTCTCCTCCACGCAGCTTCCGAGAGCCGTGACGCATCCATGGCCCGTGACGACGACTGGGATGGGTGAAGGCTTTGTCATGAGGGCGTCGGGAGACCGAATAAATCGCAATGGAGGCACGGCGGCAAGCTGTCCGGCTCAATGACGATGATCTAAGGAAGCGCTGCCCTAAACGGAAACGGTTTTCCGGGGAGTGCCGAAAAAAAGCCTCCACCCGATCGGCAACAGGAAAAAGGAGACAAGGGCATCGATGACGAGTCCAAGGGCGCAGGTCTTTCCCAGCGAGGCAAGCCCAGGGTTCGCCGCCCAGGCAAGCGATCCGAAGCCGGCCGCCGCCGCCGCCGCGCAGAGGAAAATCACGGTTCCCAGTTCCGCACGAGCCGCGGGAACATCGCCTCCGTTCCTGCGGAGCGAAAGCAGGAGCAGGATCCCGTAATCGGTCCCGGTTCCCAGCAGGAGGATGATCGCCGCCAGATTGAAGAAGCCCCAGGTCATCCCGAACAGGGACATCGCCCCCGCAAGGCATGCCAGAAAAACCGCGGTGGTGAGCATGAACAGGAGGATCGCGCGGAGGCTTCGGAGGCCGAAGGCCAGGATCGAGAGAATCCCGGCCGCAAGACCCAGCGAGAGCAGAATCATCTCGCGGGGCAGCGTTTCCTTGAGTTCGCGGCCGAGGCTTTCCCAGTTGACGGCATAGACCCCCGGCGCCTGGAGAAAACGGACAAGCTCCCGTTCCCGGCCGGGCGCCGGTTGAGCGAAGCCGAGCGCCAGAGGAGGGTTTGCATCGGGCCGGATCATCCGCTCCGTGATCCAGCGACCTGCGGGATTGTCCGGCAGGAGGAGCGGTTCCCCGCTCTTCCAAGCGTTGATCCGATCAAAAATCGCCTGCGTCAGGGTGAAGGAACCGTCGTTGAAACCGTTCGCAAGCAATGTTTCGCGAAGCCGGGGGAGATTCGGAACCACCCTTTTCAATTCGGCGAGATTCCCCGCGTGATTCCGCTCGTCGGGCCAGAATGGCAGCGGGAGGAACGATCCGGTCAGATCCCCTCTCGCCTCCGCATCCTTGAGACGTTCCTGAAGTTTCACGAGCCGATCCAACACCTCCCGTGTGTCGGCTCCTGTGACGACCAAATGGAGGGAATCCCCGTGCCCTCCACCGAGTCGTCGGGAGAGTTCGTCGAGTGCCCGCTGCGCGGGGCTGTTGTCGGAACGGAGAGAGGATGGTGAGAAATCGGCACGGGGGAATCCCTTCAGAGCCAGCACCGAGAGGAGCAAGAGAACCATCGCAAGGACGGCCGCTTCAGCGATGCGGAAGCGTGCGGGGTCGGTTCGGACATCATCTTGCGCGGTGATGTCCCGCGAATCCTTCTCCCGAAACCTGAGGGCGAGCGGTGCGAAGATCGCGAGCATCACGGCCACCCCGATGCAGACACCGATCCCGACCATGTTCCCAAACTGGGCCAGTCCGGGGAAGCTGCTTAGATTGAGGGCGAAAAACGCGGCGGCCGTGGTTCCCGAGGTCCAGAAGATATTGCGGAAACAATTCCGGCGCAGTTCGGGCAGGCCGCCCGAGTGCCTGAGCGACCGCTCGTGGATGAAGAAGCCGTAATCAACGCTCAAGCCGATCATGACTGAGGCGAAGCCGGCCCCCACCGCCGTCAGGTGATGCAGGAAGAATCCCGCGGTCGCGAGGGAGAGAAGGAACACCGCGAGGAGCAACAGCAATAACAGGACAAGGGGAGCCACCCGGCGGTAGCGCCACCAGAACAACAACCCGATGAACATCAGGGTTCCGATGCCGGAGAGCACCATGTCGCTTTGCATCGAGGTCGAGATTTCGGCGACGAAGGCCGGTTCTCCGGTGAAGGCGATCCTCACCCCGTTGCCCAAAGGCACGGAGCAGCAGAGGGAGCGGATTGTTTCGAGCCAGTCGGCGGTTTCCCGGTAGTTTCGCAAGGGTGTGGCCGGAGTCACATAGAGCACCCTGAACGTGCCGTCGGCTGACGAAAACCCGCCCCCCGCGTTCTCCAAGGGAAGGCCCCGGGGAAAGAGTTCCGGAATGATCCTGTAGGGATCCTCACCCAGAAGAAGCATCTCCCTCAGCGAGGGGGTGGAGGCGATCTCCGCAAACGTGGTCCGGGCGGTTTGGGAAGCCTGGCGGGTGGAGAGTTGCTCCGTGACCCGGCGAACCGTGGCGGGCGGGGAATTCACAAGAAGGTATGCCGCCAATTCGGAGAGTCCCCGCGGGTCTTTTTCCCAAGGGGGCTCCGCCATCACGGTGCCGATCGTTTCAGGATGTGCCGAGAGAGTCCGGACGAGGAGTTCCGCCGCCTCTCCGGTCTTGGCGGCATCAGCGGGCCCGGGTGCGGAGAGCGTCACGATCAGTTCGTCGGGGCGCGCGAAATTCCGAAGATAGAGGGAGAGGCCTTTGACTTGCGGAAGATCGCGGGGAAGCAGGTCGAGGATGTCGACGTTGAACCCGATCCGCGACAACCCAAGGAAGACGTATCCCGCGGCCAGAAGAAGGAGCAGGATCCGGAGGATCGGGCGCTTCATGGCATCGACTTGCCGGCGGCTATTGAATCGGTCCGGAAGAGATGCCCGGGAATCACCGGATTGATCCTCACATTGCTGAACTCCTCGAGAAGGGAAGAGCCCTCCCGGGTGATGATCCGGAGGCGTATCCAACGACCGTCTTCCGCGTTGAAGTCAAGGTGAAGGGATGAGACCCCGCGCAGGGGGCCGCCTCCCAGAGGGGTCATCTCCGCATGGCAGACGCCCGAGCGGATCGTGACCGACTCCACCCGGAAGCTTCGCAGAAGGGCATCGTGATCCCAAGGGAAGAGTCCCGGAATGCCAAGGGGCCACTGCGTGGGCGTCGTGTCACCGCCGACCCGCGTGCAACTCCCCGCTTCTTCCTTGCCGCGCCTGATCAGGAACATCTCCCCTGCGTTTCCGATCAGGACCGTTTCGCCGGACGGGCCGTTTTCCCACCGGAACGAGGAGGGGGCTGCGAACCAAAGGCGCCCCTTGCTGACCAAGGGGCGGCTCAGGGTCCTGAGTTGGCGTGTCTCGGTGATGTCCGCGGAGAGGGAGTGGATCTTCTTTCCCTGCTCGATCATCCTCTTCAGGGGGGCGGGCACGGGAGCGGGATCATCCCCCGCAGGACTTCCCGCGGCGCCGTGAAGGGTGATGGAAAGCAGGAGCAATCCGAGCAAGGAAAAGCGATGTTTCGTCTTCACCGGACGCGATCACTGTTGACAGCCATGCTCAGTAGAAGTTCGCCCCTGGCGACAAGTTGCTCTCCCGAACGACACTCCGCCTCGATCTGGACTAGGGAACCGAATTCCCTCCCCAGGGTGACGCGTGTCTCGATGGTTTCCCCGGGGCGGACGGGGGAGAGGATCTTGAAGCGGTCGATGGAGGCCAGGAAAACGGGGGTTCCGTGGAGGGGTTTGTCCTCCATCCAGAGAATACCCGCCGTCTGCGCGGCGCACTCGACCAGCAGCACCCCCGGCATCAGGGGATTTCCCGGGAAATGATCGGCGAAGAACGGCTCCTCCCCGGAGAGATCCTTCCAACCCGTTCCGGTCGTCGCCCCCGTTCTCTCGAACCGGTCCACAAATCGGAATCCCAGCCCGTGGGGTGTGAGTCCGCCGTCGTTCATGAGTGGGATGAAGTTGAGGAAGCGGGCAGGCCCAGCGGGGCGAAGTGATACCATTGTTCCGGTTCCTTCAGAAACATGGGGATCAGTGCCGCGGCGATCCGCCTGGTCATGAGCGCGATCGCCTCCTCCCTGCTTTCGGATCCGTCGGGCGGGAGGATGGGAGCCTTTGACTCGACGCGGAATTTCCCGTCCGGTCCGGTGGTGATGCCGACGGGTACGACGGGCGTGGCGGTGAGGATCGAGAGGAGGGCCGGACCTTTGGAAAACGGGATGCGGCCGTGGGGGAGATCCACGGGGAGCATGTCCTCGGCATTGTAGGGACGGTCCGCCAGCATGGCCACAAAGTGCCCCTTTCGGATGGCCTGGACAACCTCGAACGCCGAAAAGGGGTCCGATCCCACCACGATCGTCCCGACACCCCAGCGCGCGCGGAAGTCGGCGCGCCATTGGGTCAGTTCCGGACTCGGTTCCCGGTAGGTGAGCGCGGTCATCGGGAATCCAAGGCTGGTGATCACCGGTCCGCCGATTTCAAAGAACCCGAGATGGCCGGTCACGAGAAGGCATCCGCGGCCCTCCCTGCGGATTCCCTCCAGATGCCCGATGCCGACCTGTTCACCGATGAGCCCCATCAGCTCGTCGGGAGGGACCGTGGCCAGGCGCCCGAAGCTTGAGATGCATTCCGACTGGTTCACAAGGAGGCGGAATGCGGCCCCGAAGGTTGCGCGGGCGGGATCCAGCAGGGCGATGTTCGAGCGGATGGCCCGGATGGTCTGCGGGTGGATCACCGCGAAGGTGAGCGCAAGGAAGCGGGAGATGACCCACGCCCCCCGTGCACCCAGCATGCGCCACGCTTTCAGGATCAGGAGAAAGCTGCGCGGCGTGTAGAGCCACCTGTAAAAGGCACTCTTCCTGTAGTCCCGGGAATCGCCGGAGTTGCTCGTTTGCACTGTTTGGTGAGGGAGGAGGGGGATGAGGTGACCGGGACACGGACCGGTTCCCTGGATCGGGACGGGCCTTGCGCTAACTATCCTGTGCGGCGGCTCCCCCGGTTGTCGCGGCCATCCCGCGGGACCTGACCTCCATGGCATTGGTGATCCACTCCCTGAGCACCCGGATGCTGCCCAGCGCGCTCTTTGCGGTTGCGGGGTCGGCGATCACGATGCCGTAACGCTTCTCCACGGCCATGGTGATCTGAAGCGCATCCAGTGAGTCGAGGCCGAGTCCCTCGGAGCCGAACAGGGGGGCATCTTCGGACAACAAGTCGAGATC
This sequence comes from Verrucomicrobiota bacterium, assembly GCA_041164985.1. Lineage (GTDB taxonomy): Bacteria > Verrucomicrobiota > Verrucomicrobiia > Chthoniobacterales > UBA6821 > UBA6821. The sequence continues at coordinate 14,243 of JBEAOJ010000055.1, forward strand.
GGACCTGACCATGCAGTTTTCCCGGATGAGTAGCTTGAGTGCTTCGGTCGTGACCTCGTTCATTGAGGAAGATGCTAGGGCAAAAGGGAGGGGCTCGGAAAGCCCCCTTCATGGGGCCGGCAACACAGTCCTGTATCCCTCCTTGTCGAGTCTGCGAAGCAGCATGTCGAGGGTTCTTGCCCTGATTCCGGGCCTCATTCCCGGAAGCCGGTTCTCGTGGATCAGGATGATGCTTCCCGGCCGCAGCGCCTTCATGATCCTCCGCACAACCCGCTCCGGATCGTGGGGAATCCCGTCGAATCCGTTGGCCGACCAACCGACCATCCGGAGGCCCGCTTTTTCCGCCGCTGCATGGACAAAAGGGTTGGCCAATCCCACCGGTGCCCGGAAAAAACGGGAAGGTGTTCCGGTGGCCTCAAGGAGGGTGTCGCTGCAGCGGGAGATTTCCGATGCGGCTCGGCGCGGGGAGGCGGCCCAGAACGTGGCGGCCGGATGGGTCTGGGTATGGTTGCCGATGAGGTGGCCTGCATCAATGACGGCTGCGGCAAGGTCGGGTCGGTCCAGGACCCGTTTGCCGATATGAAAAAACAGGGCCTTCGCGTTGTGCCTGGAGAGGGTTTCCAGGATGGCCGGCGTCTCCTCTGGATCGGGGCCGTCATCGATGGTCAGCCAGACGTCACGGCCGGTCGTGGCGAAGGAAGTGACGATCGGGCCGTTCCAGGGGCAGTTGCGGATCAGGGTGGGGATCAGGAAGGCTGCGGCGCTGGCGGCGGCGAGCCCGTGTGCCTGCCGGAATTCCCCGGCAAGAGCCTCCGCCGCCGCGGAAACGGCGAGAGCTCCCGAGACCGAGCAGGTGAGGTTTCTGCGGGATGAAGGTTTCATGGCGCGGGGATCGGTCCCCGGAGTCGGAATCGGATCAGGCGGGGCCAGAGCAGCAGGGAGCGGAAGAAGAGGCCCGTGTGCACCCTCACCAGCAGGATGTTGTCCCGGAGGTATCTGAAATGGGAGACCCCTCCCGACTCCCTCGAAAGATAACGGACGCGTGTCGGGATGTTCAGCGGAGGAACGCCCTGCCAGTAGAGCCGGATGGCGAGCTGCGTGTCGAAATCGAATCCCCTGCCGTCGCCTATACCGCGCAGGATGCGGAGCGACCGGGTAACCGGGTAGATGCGGAACCCAACGAGCGAGTCGCCGATGCCGCCCCAGAGTGTCGAGAGATTCGTCCACCAGTTCCCGATTTTCCGGCCCCGGAGCCTCACGGGGGGGGCGTCGGGCCCGAAGAGGGGAAGTCCCAGGATCATGGCTTCGGGATGGTTCCGGGAGGCCTCCATGAAGCGGGGGAGATCCCCGGCGTCATGCTGGCCGTCGGCGTCGAATACCGCGGCATGCGTCATGCCGAGTTGCTCCGCCAGTTCAAGTCCCGAGAGAACGGCGGCACCCTTTCCGCCGTTGGTCCTCCTTCTCACGACATGAAGGCCCGCGGGTTCCCGGGCCGGAGCGGCGAGAAAATCCCCGCTGCCGTCGTCGGAGCCGTCGAGAATGACGATCACCTCGGGCCAGTATTCCAGGACGCCGGCGACGGTTTTTTCAAGAAGGGGGCCGGAGTTGTAACTCGGGATCAGGACGCAGGCGCGGAAATCCGGAGAGAGGGGTTTCCGCAACGGGGAGCCGGGAGAATGTTCGGGAGGGTTCATCGGGGAGTCCTCCTGATCTTTCCACTCGGGGTTTTGGGGAGCGACTCGAGAAAGCGGATCGTCACGGGAACCTTGAAGGGGGCGAGTTCGCGGCGGCAGAGTGAGATCAGTTCACCACGATGCACTTCGGGTCCTTCGGAAAGCACCACCTCCGCGACCGGAACGGCCCCAAGGGCCGGGTGATCCGTCGCGATGACCCTTGCCTCAACGATGCGGGGATGCATCCGGAGAACCTTCTCCACCTCCTCGGGGAAAAACTTCATCCCCCCGACGCTGATCACGTTCACGGACCTGCCCTGCAGGATCACGGATCCCCCGTCGTCGATGACCGCGACGTCGCCCGTCGCGAACCATCCCCCGGGTTCCGTCGCCTCCTCCCTGCTCCTCCAAGGGGCGACATAGGCGTCAAACATCCCGGGTCCCCTGAGAAAAAGCCTTCCCGGTTTTCCGGGCGGGCATGAGAGTCCGTCATCGCCCCTGATCTCCGCCTCGAATCCCGCCTGGGGACGGCCCACCGAGGAGGGGAGGAGTTCCGGTCGGGGGAGATTGATCAGAGGCAGGCCCACCTCCATCACTCCCAAAGCCTGGGCCGGAGTGACGCCGTGGATGGCATGAAACTTCCGTGCGGTCGCGGCGTCGAGGGGAGCGGTGGTAGAGACCGCGAGACGCAGGGAGGGCCAGGGATGGTTTTCCGGGACGGGTGAGGGCTCTGTCCCCGAAACAAGGAGGAGGTAGTGAAAGGGGGCTGCGTAGAAGACGGTTGCGTCATGGTCGCGGGCGGCCCGGAGCAGGTCGCCGGGAAGAAGGCTTTCCGGCAAAACGATGGCGGCCCCGTACCGGAGATAGAGAAGGATCGAGACTGCGAAATGGTGGGACATCGGGAGCACCCACAGGATGCGGTCGGAGGCACGGATCCCCAGACCGCTGTTTGCGGCGCCGATGCGATCGGCAAGGGAGCGATGGGTGAGGAGGATGCCTTTGGAGGATCCCGTCGTCCCCGAAGTGAACCGGATGAAAGCCGGATCACTTCCCGAAAGCTTCCGATCCAGATTGGGATCGGGTCGGCCGCCCGGTTCGAGGGCAAAGCCCGGAGATTCGGGACCGGCCTCCGGAATCATCACTGCGGCAAGGGAGATCTCCCCGGTGACCCGTTCCCGTTCCGAGGGGGGAAGTTCGTTGGCGAGCGGGACCAGGCAGCAACCGGCGCGCAGGATTCCGAGTGAGAGGATCACATGGTCGCGCCCGTCCGGGCATCTCAGTCCGATCCTTGATCCCGGGGTTGGGAATCTTTCCCGGAGAGCGTCGGCGACCGAGCAGCTCCTTCGTTCGAGTTCCCCATAGGTCATCTTCCCTTCATGCCAGAGAAGGGCCGGTGCCTCGGGATCCGCATGGCGGAAGATCTCCTCGGCCAGATTCATTGAGGGACTCCTTCGAGTTGCCGCCTCCGGGACGGTTGTTCCGCCAGTCGGGCGGCCTCTTTGCCGGCGGCCTCTCCCGTGGCGAGGCTGGTGCCGATCACACGGATCGCGGCATGGGCCTCATGGGTGGACGAGATGCATCTCCCCGCGGCGAGAAGATTGGGGACATCGCGTGATCGGAGCGCGTCCATCGGGATGCCGCAGGGGCGGCCCTCCTCGGGAAAGCGGAGACGGACGTTCCCGGCTTTTTTCCGGAGTTCCACCGGCCATGCCGAGAGGGCGGCTTCTTCGCGAAATCTACGGCCGGTCAGGACATCGCTTCCGGTGAGGGTGTATCGGCCGGCCATCCGCCGACTCTCCCTGATCCCGAGCTGCTCAGGCCGCGATTCGATCCGTGCGTTGCGGAATCCGGCGACATTCGCGGTGAGAAACGCCGTGATCCTTGCTGCGAGGTCCGAGGCGCCATCCATGAGTGCCTCGTGTTCGGACACGTTGCGCGGGTCGAAGCTTTTGGCGCTCAGGTCGATGGTCATCCAGGTTTCCCCGGAGCCGATCCCTTCCTTGAACGACGCCCCGAGTGCCTCCCGGGGAAGTTGGTTGTTGGAGACGGCGGAACTGATCGTGTGCGCCAGGGCGAGCCGCCCGTCGGCGCTCATGAGGGCCGGATCGATGCCGCATAACCCCAGGACATAGGCGGGCCTTTGGAGGTGTTCCAAGGGCGCGAGTTCCGTGCCCGCCCCCGCCGCGAAAGCCAATCCCGAGTCGCCGGAGGTATCAACCGCCGCCGCCACATCGACGGTGATGTCGCCCCGTGGCGTGGTCAATTCCAACGCAGCGATGCCTCCCTCATCGTTTTTCCAAACCTGCTTCAGCGATGTCCCGGTGAGGAGGCGCAGGTTGGGGAATTTTCCCGCGAGTTCCAGCGCAAGGGCCCCGAATGCCTCGGGAGAATGAAGCAGGACATCCAGGCGTCCCATCCGCACGGGGCCACGCGCTCCGCCCGATGACAGGAGCGATTCGGCGACTTCCCTAGGGAATCCTTCGTTGGCATATGCCGGTGGCTTGTTCCCGTCCTTCCTGAGGAGGTAGAGGCCGCAGAGTGTGTGGACGCGCGCGGAGCAGGCATTCCCGCCGGGGGAGGGATTTCGCTCGACCAGCAGCACTTCCGCCCCGCTCCGGGCCGCCGCCACCGCTGCGGCGATGCCCGCGCTCCCCCCGCCGATCACCGCGACATCGGCCTTCATCCGTTGCCCTGTCCGGCTTCGATCATCAGACTGGCCCAGCCCTCCACCGTGGAGGCGTTTTCCCTGGTCAGTCGCGCCGCGGGAAGCTGGATTCCGAAGTGTTGCTCGATCCGGACCAGGAGTTGCATGGTTCCGAGGGAATCCATCCCCGCGTCGAACAGGTCCGTCCGCTCGTCGAGATCGGGGATGTTTTCCAGGATTTCCTTGGAAAGGACTTCCAGAAGGAACGCCCTGCTTGTCTGCAAGTCTGGGGAAGCTGTCATCTTGGGTAGGGAAAACGATCCGGACTCTCGCATCTCCCGGGGAGCGGATACCACCCGGGAGTCAGGTGTATTCCCCGGGTCGAAGGGGTTTTACCAGCCCAGGATCATTGCGAAGACCAGCGGTGCAACGATCGAGGCGTCGGACTCGATGATGTGCTTCGGGGTGCTCTCGCCGAGTTTTCCCCAAGTGATCTTCTCGTTCGGCACGGCGCCGGAGTAGCTTCCGTAGCTGGTGGTCGAGTCGCTGATCTGGCAGAAGTAGCCCCAGAGCGGCACCTCGGGGCGCTGGAGATCCTGATGGAGCATCGGGACGACGCAGATCGGGAAATCGCCGGCGATGCCGCCGCCGATCTGGAAGAATCCGATGGAGCCGTCGGGGGAATCGGCATGACGTCCGGAGCCCTTGGCGGCGCCGGGGAGGGGCTTGGAGTTCTTCGTGTACCAGTCGGCGAGCGCAATCATGTACTCGATTCCGGTGCGGACGGTGTGGACATTCTTCACGTCGCCGCTGATGACGTGACCGGCGTACATGTTGCCGAGCGTGGAATCCTCCCAACCGGGGACGAACATCGGGAGGTTTTTCTTCGCGGCCTCCATGAGCCAGCTGTTCTTCGGGTCGATCTGATGCTCAAGCTTCCCGCCGAGCAGGATCCGGTACATGAACTCGTGGGGGAAGAGGCGCTCACCCTTCTTGTCGGCGGCGACCCACTCCTCAAGGACGGCGTTCTCGATCCGGCGCATCGCCTCCATCTCGGGAATGCAGGTGTCCGTCACGCGGTTCATGTGGCGCTCGAGCAGGCCCATCTCGTCGGCGGGTGTGAGGTCGCGGTAGTTGGGAACGCGCTCGTAGAAGTCGTGGGCGACCAGGTTGAAGACATCCTCCTCGAGGTTGGCGCCGGTGCAGCAGATGGCATGAACCTTGCCTTGGCGGATCATCTCGGCGAGGGAAAGTCCGAGTTCGGCGGTGCTCATCGCGCCCGCGATGGTCATGAACATGGAGCCGCCCTTCTCGAGATGAGCGGTGTAGGAACGGGCGGCATCCTTCAGCGCGGCGGCATTGAAGTGACGGTAGTGATGCTCGATGAATGTGGAGATGGGGCCGGGTGTGGACATGGGGGAAATGATGAAGGATGAATGAAAAATTATGAAGGATGAATGATGAAGGATGAACCAAGCCGGTGGGAATCGGTGCGTATGACTACAACGCAGTCGTAGCCCCGTAAGGGAACCGCTGATAAAATCGCATAGAGGCCGTTGCGGTAAGAGTTGGCCGCAGACAACGCGGCTATGCGGGCGAATCCCCGCAATGGAACGGCATCAATAGGTGTGGATGGTTAACCCGGATGGCGGGACTTTACAGAGTTAAAAACGTTGAAGCGTTAAACCCGAACTCCGAAGTTAAGAAGAGCCACTTGACATAATCTACTTCCCGCAAAGAAGTCTTGTCGATTCTCGCCTGTATCAATCGGTACGCCCTCGAAATCTCCGCAACTTCTATCGGCCATCATCTTACGCCAACCCATCTCTTTCATCTTCGGAGTTCGGGTTAAAAGGGTTACAAGGGCCTGAAAACCTTGATTCGACTCTTCGGCCCGTACTGCTGCGACCAGTTCTCCGAATACGCCATCTCGATTCTCAGATCAGTTATACCATTTCCATGATTAGTCTGGTGGAATTGGCGAAGGGGTTTTGGTGATGGGCTAGGCGGAAGACCGAGGGCTATCTGAAGATAACCCGAGGGATGACAACAAAGCCCATCGCCGAAAGAACCCGCCGATTCTACCGGAATAAAAGTGGAGATGGTATTATTTCCGGATCCACTTTGACGCCAATTGCCTTTGCCTCAGCATCTCCCGATGCATTTTGATACAGCTTCCCTCCCGGGAAGCTGCGGCACCTTTCGGGCAGCGACAGAGTCTCAGTCTTCCGCTCACCCTTCCTGGTGTTTAGTTTGTCCCTTTAGGGACTGTCCCGGCAGTTGCGGGACAGGCTACGCCGTGCCACCAGGCACTCGGCGGTCGGCAAGCAGTGGCGCCCTTTGGGCTACGACTTCGTCGTAGTCTTACGCAGCACCTCCCATAGCCTTAATTGTAACGCTTCAATGTTATAATTTTTTAACCGCTTTCCCTCTCCCAGAACACTGTCCCTAATGCATAATCCGGGTTGCACCCAATCGCCTCACAGCGTCTTCCTTACTTCATCGGTTGGCCTGCTTCGTAGCGGGCCAGTTCCTCGATGCGGTTGACGTGGCGGCCACCTTCAAACGGGGTGGAAAGCCAGATGTCGATGAGGCGCTTCGCCGTCTCGAGGGGGACCATGCGCTCCCCGATGGAGAGGACATTCGCGTTGTTGTGCTGACTGGCCAGACGGGCGGTCTCCTCGCTCCATGCGATGGCACAGCGAATGCCCTTCACCTTGTTCGCGGCGATGGCCTCGCCGTTGCCGGAGCCCCCGACCACGATTCCCTTCTCGGTCTCTCCCTTGGCCACCTTCTCGGCGGCGGGAATGCACCAGATCGGGTAGTCGGTCGAGTCGGCGGAGTGGGTTCCGCAATCGATCACCTCGTGCCCCTGCTCGCGGAGCATGGCGACGAAAGCCTGCTTGTACTCGAATCCTGCGTGGTCGCTGCCGATGGAGATTTTCATGACGGCTTTAGTACCGGTTCATGACCCGTTGCGCCAGCCGCAAAAAGAGACCCGTCCTCTTCTCCAGAGGAGGAAAACCCCGCCGGCCAGGAAGAGCAGGATCGTGCCGGGTTCTGGAACGGCTCCCACCGACCAGGCGATGCCGTAATCCTGGGAATTATAATTCCCGGAAAGGTCGAACAGGTTGGTGGAGTAACCGACGCGGATCCTGTAGGCACCCGGGTCATTCACCGCAAAGTAGAGGGACTGTGTCGTGCTCACCGGACTGATGCTCCGGGCGACGAGCTGATCACCACCCTCCAGGATCCTGTAGACCATGAGGTCAAGCTGCGCCTGGGCGATGTCGAGGTAATCACCGTTGGTTCCGAGCTGACTGTCCCACTCGCGGCGGCGAAGCCAGTCGAGGGTCACGCTGATCTGCTGCCCTGCGAAGAGTTGGTCGGCCAGCACGTAGTCGTTGCCCATTCCCATGGAGACGGTTCCGTAGTCCCATCCCTTGGAGAACACGGAAAAACCAAGTCCCGATGCGTTGATGGGGATGCCCCGGGTTCCGTTGATATACTGATCGAAGGCCTCATTCAGGTTGAGGCGCCCGGCTCCCATCGCCCAATCGAGCGCCTGGGTCGTGGTGATGATGCCCTCGGAGATTTGCTGTCCGTTGTTCCACCCCGCGATCTTGTCGGCGGAATTCATCAGAACACTCTTGATGACGACGCTCCGGGTCGCCTCGTTGGTGATGCCGGAGAATTCGATTGCAGATTTCGCGGTACTGAGAAGCAGCGCGGCGCCACCGGCCACGAGCGGGGCCGCGAAGCTGGTTCCCGAGAGGGAGGTGTAGTAGTAGCCGTCCTGCGGTTGGCCGGAAGCGTTGGTGACGTAAGCCGCCGAGACAAGGGATGTTCCGGGGGCAACAAGATCGACGCCCGGGCGCGTTGCCGCGCCGCCTGCCGCCATGACGATATTGTTCCCGTCGAACCAAGCCGTGGTCTGCGGGCCTCGCGAGGAAAAGGAGGCCACCGATCCGTAGTTGGTTCCCCCGTCGAGGGCCCCGACCGAGAGGATGTTGTAGCCGGAAGCGGGGCCGCCGACGCTTCCCGCCGTACCCGCGTTGCCGGCGGCCGCCACCATGGTCGTGTGGGGATGGGCGATGGCAAGCGCATCGAGCAGTCCGCTGACGGTCCCCACGCCGGCCTGATCAGGAGTGAATCCGACACTGGTGGAAAGGACATCCCCGCGGGCGGCCGAATTGGTGTAGGCGGAAATCACGCTCCTGTCCGAAACCTCGAAGCTTCCATCCCCGTTTAGCGAGGTGGCCAGCGCGGCGGAACCAAGCGTGGTGAGCGGGGCCATCCCCAGCTTGTACCAGTAGTACGGCGCGGATGCCGGAATCCCGCCCAGAAGCATGCCGACCGCCGTGGCGTGTCCGTCAGGGGTGGTCAGCGCATCGCTCGATCCGTAGGTGTAGGAGAGATTCGAAATTGCCTCGTGCCCTCCCCAGACAAGACCCGCATCCACCACCCAACTAGTGGTGTTTTGGCCATAGACACCGACATTGTAAAAGGTTTGGGCGCCGGTCACATCCGCCAGATTGGCGGCCACACCGTTGCTGCCCGGGGTGGTGATGGCGAGCGGGGTGAAAGCGGTTCCGTCCGCGAAGGATTGGGCATGAAGCGGGGAGAACACCGCCCCGGCAAAGGCGCAGATTGCCGCGAATAATCCCGCGACGCGTAAACATCCCCGTCTTGATTGATCACGAACGGGCAACCGCATGCGTAAAAACTATAACGACGACCGACCCTGCCGCAAGCCGGAGTCCCGGTTCAGCCCTCGATCGTGTTGATCTCGACCGGCTCGACCTTCACGCCAAGCTCCTCGAGCCAGGCGATGGCCCTCTTGTTCTCTCCCCGCTCACCGCTGAGTTCGAGGGAGACGATGCCGACTTCCTCATTGACGCTCGCCTGTCGGATGCTGGTGGTGACGGCGAACTTGTGGCCGAGTTCGTGAATGATCGGGCGGGTGATGAGCTTCGCCGGATACATCAGCCAGAGGCGGGTCGTTTCCATGGATGGAGAATCGGAGGTTAAAGGCGCGGATGCAAGAGGGAGCTGTTGGGAGCTATTGAAAGCTCTTGGGGTGAGGAGGGAAACTATCCTCCGGCGATGGCGGGGACGATGGAGATCACATCGGCCTCCTTGACGGGTGTCTCCTTCTCCTGCAGGAAGCGGACGTCCTCGTCGTTCACGAAGATGTTCACGAAGCGGCGGATGGTTCCCTGCTCGTCGACGATGCGCTCACCGAGGCCCGGGAAGTTGGCGTTGAGTTCGTCGAGGACGGCGCCGAGGGTGGCACCGGAGGCGGTGACCTCCTCCTGGTTGTTGGTGAGCTTGCGGAGCGGGGTGGGGATGCGGATGGTGGGCATGTGATTAGGAGTTTAGCGGTTTAGACTGAAGGCTGGTAGGAATGGACGACAGAAAGGATGAAACCTGAAACTGGAAACCTGAGGATTATGACTTAATGGCCACTTCGTCGGCGACGAGGGCCTCGAATTCGCGGAGGCTGGCGCCGATAACGCGCGGCTCGCCCACCTTGCCGATGATCGCCTCCTGGGT
>JBEAOJ010000056.1:0-3261 GCA_041164985.1 Verrucomicrobiota bacterium
GAATACCTCAAGGGCTTTCTCTACGGGATGACGGCGTCGTTTTAGAGCTTTTAACCTGAGCTCCGATATTGAGCAGGGCGATTTGTCGCAATATACTGAACACTTATCAGAACTTTTATCCCAACGGGGCGAGCCAGTTGGGGACAGGCAGTAAAAAACTGACGGCGCGGAACTTCGTAACTCTTACAGGCCACAAAGTGTGCATGGCCAACCAAAGGCTTGGGAGTATGGACGCGGGACTAAGCGCATCCTCTTCAGTCAAGGCTACGGGATTTTTAGGAGATAGCGATCAATACTCCACTTCAAGGTTCGGAAGATCGGATGAAGAGCAAGGCGCATAATCTGTCGTCAGGGCGACGGTAATTTCGATGCGGGGCTAGGCGTGTGAGCGCCGCTGTAGTTTCCCTACAGCAAGCGAGCAACAACACCGCCCCGCGCGAAAGGACCTAGCCTACTCAGCTACTTCTTCGTCTTTTTGGGATACTACCGGGGCAATGCGCTGCAGCTTCTCACCCTCGGGCAGCCCCATGAGCTTGACGCCCATGGTATTGCGGCCGGCCTCACGGATCTCGCCGACCCGGGTTCGGACCATCTGTCCGCCGCTGGTGATGAGCATGAGTTCATCGTCGTCGGTGACTGTGAGGGCGCCGACCACGAGGCCGGTCTTGTCGCCGGTCTTCATGGTGATGACGCCTTTGCCTCCGCGGGACTGCTTGCGGTAATCCTCGAAGGGGGTGCGCTTGCCGATGCCGTTGTCTCCCGCGACGAGAAGCGTGGCCCCGGGACGGACTAGGCTGGCTGAGACGACAAAGTCACCCTTGTCGGGGCGGATGCCCCAGACGCCGACGGTGGCGCGGGCCTGATCGCGGAGCTCCTCCTCGCTGAAGCGGATGCTCATCCCCTCGCGGGTGACGAGGACCACCTCGTCGTGTCCCTCGGTGAGGACGGCGGAGATGAGTTCGTCATCTTCCTCGATCTTGATGGCGATGATGCCCCCCTTGCGGATGTTGGCAAAGTCACCGAGGTTCGACTTCTTCACGATGCCGCTGCGGGTGGCGAAGAGGATGTGCTTCTCGGGATTCCAGGTGGTCTCCACACCGCCTGCGCCGCCGCTGGTGGTCGACTCGATCCGCATGGTGGCGGCGATCTGCTCGCCGGACTGGAAGTTCAGGATGTTTGCGATCGATTTTCCCTTGGCCGTGCGACTCATCTCGGGAATCTCGTAGACGCGCTCGACATAGCAGCGGCCGGTCTTGGTAAAGAAGACAAGGTAGTCGTGCGTGCTTGCGGTGAAGAGGTGCTCCACGAAGTCATCATCCTCGGTGTCGTTTTGCGCCTCCTTGGTGGTCATGCCGATGACCCCCTTGCCACCGCGCTTCTGGGAGCGGTACGCGCTCACGGCCGTCCGCTTGATGAGGCCCTTGTGGGTGACGGTGATGATGCAGCCCTCGTTGGCGATGAGGTCCTCGATGGAGATCTCCCCCTCCTCGGGAACGAGCTCGGTGAGGCGGGGGCCGGCATGCTTGTCCTTGATGGCCTTCAACTCGGCCTTGATGATCGAGAGGACGCGCTCTTCGCGGGCCAGGATGTCGAGGAGGTCCTTGATGGTCTTGAGAAGCTCCTGATACTCGGCGGTGATCTTGTCACGCTCGAGCCCGGTCAGTTGGTAGAGGCGCAGTTCGAGGATGGCATCGGCCTGAGGCTCGCTGAAGCAGTACTGACCCTTGTCGTTGAGACGGGACTCATGGCGCAGGAGCAGGCCGAACTTCTCGATTTCCTTCTTGCTGAAGCTGAGCGCCAGCAGACGGGTGCGGGCCTCGTCGCGGTTCTGCGAGTCGCGGATGATCTTGATGAACTGGTCGAGGTTGGCGAGGGCGATGAGGTAGCCCTCGAGCTTCTCGGCGCGGGCCTCGGCCTCACGGAGGAGGAAGCGTGTGCGGCGCAGGATGACCTCACGGCGATGCTCTATGAAGCAGGCGATAGCCTCCTTGAGCGAGAGGAGCTTCGGACGGCCGCGGTCGATCGCGAGCATCGAGATGGAGAAGGAGGACTCGAGCGCCGTGTGCTTGTAGAGGTTGTTGATGACCACCTTGGGGATGGCGTCGCGCTTGAGCTCGATGACCACGCGGGTGTTCTCGTCGGACTCGTCGCGGATGGCGCTGATGTCGGTGATGATCTTCTCGTTCACCAGCCCCGCGATCCGCTCGACCAGGGTGGCGCGGTTGACGTTGTAGGGGATCTCGGTGATGACGATCTGCTCGCGGCCACCCTTGATCTCCTCGACCCCGGCACGACCGCGGACCTTCACGGAACCGCGTCCGGTCTCGAAGTACTGCTTGATGCCGCCGACGCCGCAGAGCTGGCAACCCGTCGGGAAGTCGGGCCCCTTGATGTGCTTCATCAACTGGTCGATCGTGATGTCGGGGTTGTCGACCTGGGCGCAGACGGCGTCGATGGTCTCGCCGAGATTGTGCGGCGGGATGTTGGTCGCCATGCCGACGGCGATACCGGTGCCGCCGTTGACCAGAAGGTTCGGGATGGCGGCGGGGAAGACGGTCGGTTCCTCGCGGGTGTCATCGTAGTTCGGGACGAAGTCGACCGTGTCATGGTCCATGTCCTCCATGAGGACGGCGCCGAGGGGACGCAGGCGCGCCTCGGTATAACGCATGGAAGCCGGTGGATCGCCCTCAACGGAGCCAAAGTTACCCTGGCCCTCGATGAGGGTCTCGCGCATCGCCCAGGGCTGGGCCATGTGGACGAGGGTCGGATAGATCGCCTGGTCGCCGTGGGGGTGGTAGTTACCCATGGTCTCGCCGACGATCTTCGCGCACTTGAGGTGCTTGCGGGTCGGCATGACGCCAAGCTCGCTCATGGCGAAAAGGATGCGGCGCTGGGAGGGCTTCAGGCCGTCGCGGGCATCGGGAAGCGCGCGGGAGATGATGACCGACATCGAGTAGTCCAAAAAGGAGCGGGAAATCTCCTCGGCGACATCGATCGGCTCGACTTTTTCGTTCTGGTTATACAAGGGATTGGGCCTGAGGGGCGGTTAGGGGTTGGATACCTACAATATAGGGACACAGCGGGGGCGTGGGAAAGTACGAAAGTGGGAAAGTGAAAGGTTCCCCAACCGATTCCAACGGGCCCAATCCCCCCCTCGGAGAATCCTTCAGCCTTCAGCCTTTTAACTTCCCCTCCAACTCCTTGACCCGTTCGTAGAGTTTGCCGAGTTGGGAAATGTAGAAATTGGTCTGTTTCCATTCC
>JBEAOJ010000057.1:0-11997 GCA_041164985.1 Verrucomicrobiota bacterium
TGATGGCATTGGCTCCAAGTTCCGCGGCGTGTGCCACCATCAGATCATAGGCATGCTGACGCCCCTGCTCACACATCTCCGTGTAGGCTCCGATCCGGCCGCCGATGATGCTCTTGAGCCCTCCAAGGATCCCCTGTGCGATGGTGGGGGAGCGGACGATGATGCCGCGCACCATCCCCTTGTGAGAGGTGATGCGGTAACCGGGAATGTCAAAGGTGGTGGAGACAAGCATGGGGATCGGAAAAGTTAAAATCGTGAAAAGGTTGAAGGGTTACAAGGGGAGGAAAACAAGCGTGGCGGTCAGCCACATTTCAAGTTGTGACATTTTAACTTTTCTAACCCTGACTAAGCCGCCCTCTGTGCGGCGTCGGCCTTGAGCCACTGCCAGAGATTTTCAAGTCCGGCGGCGACATGCTGCTTGGTGGCGGCGAGCTCCTCCTCACTGAAGGTACCCGAGGCCGGTTTTTCGGAAGCGTAGAGATAGTATTTGATCTTGGGCTCGGTGCCGGATGGGCGGACGGTGACCTTCCACCCACCCTCGGTCTCGAAGGTGATCATGGCTTCCTTGGGAATAAGTTCCCCTTCGGAGTCATGGATGTCCTGGGTGTCGTAGTTCAGGACGGAGATCACCCTGGCCCCGGCGATCTCGGCCGGGGGATTCCCCGCATAGGAGTCGACGAGCTTCCTGATCTTCGCGGCTCCCTCGGCCCCGTCGAAGGTGAGTGACTCTCCTCGCTCGAGGTAGAAGCCGTACTCCGAGTAGATCCTGTCGAGCAGTGTCACCACGGTGATCCCCTCCGAAGCGGCATAGGCGGCCACTTCGGCGAAGCAGATGACGGCGGCGTTGCCATCCTTGTCGCGGACGAAGTCGCCGGTGTTGTATCCGTAGCTCTCCTCCCCGCCGAAGACGAAGAACATGGAATCCTTGAGCCGCGCCTCGCGGGTGACCTCCTCGGAGAGTTCGCGGTAGCGGGCGCGGATCTCGGCAGGGAGCTTTTCCTCGTAGGTGCGCTGCTTGGCGCCGATGTATTTGAACCCGGTCAGGGTCTCGACGCACTTCACGCCGAAGCCGAGGGCGATCTCCTTCTGCAGGTCGGTGGTGACGAGACTCTTCACCACGACGGCGCGCTCACGGTTGGCCCCGGAGAGGATGCCCTTCTCGAAGAGGCGCTTGAGCCGGTACCAGACCATGAGGGAGCCGATCTGGTTGCCGGTGAGCAGGACAAGTTTTCCCAAGGCATCGCGCGCGGCGATTCCCATGCGGTCGTCGTCGGGGTCGGTGGCCTGAACGAGGTCGGCCTTCTCGATCTCGGCGAGTTCCATGCCGAGCTTCAGCGCCTCGGGATATTCGGGGTTGGGCGACTTGACGGTGGGAAAGAGACCGTCGGGAACCATCTGGGAGGGAACCGGGATGCATTCCACGCCGAGGCGGTGGAGCATTGGGACAACGATCACCCCGCCCACGCCGTGCAGCGGCGTGAAGACCGTCTTGAGCTTCGGCGTGCGGTGGAAGAGCTCCGGATCGACGATCAGCTTCTCGAGTCGGTCCATATAGGCCTCGTCGATCTCCCGGCCGATCTTGATGACCTTGCCGCGCTCGGCTTCGGGGAGCGCTTCGTAGGTGTCCTCACCGGCATTGACCTGATCGATGATCCCCTTGTCATGGGGAGCCACCACCTGGGCCCCGTCGTCGAAGTAGACCTTGTAGCCGTTGTAACCCGGCGGATTGTGGCTGGCGGTGATGTTGATTCCGGCGGTGGCGTTTTTATGGCGGACAGCGAAGGAAAGCTCTGGCGTGGAGCGGGGCCCCTCGAAGAGAAGCGCGTCGCAACCGAGATCTGTCATGACCTTGGCGGCCAGGTCGGCAAACTCGCGTGAGAAGAAACGGGTGTCGTAGCTGATCGCGATCGATGGGCGGCCGGGGCGGTTCTCACGGCGGTGCCACTCGCGGACATAGGTGGCCAACCCCCGGGTGGCACGGGCGATGTTGTAGTCGTTCATCGCGTTCGTCCCGATGCAGGCATGCTCGGGGCGACCATCCGGACGGCCGGGACCGGCCTCCACCTTGGTCACCACTTCGCCGATGGTCTTACCCCGGAGGCCTCCGGTGCCGAAGGCCATGGTGCGGAAGAAGCGGTTGTTGAGTTCGTCCCAGCGACCCGAGGAGGCCAGTTCGGAAACGACCGCCTCGGCGATCGGCGAGGTTCCTCGGGCAAGCATCCTGCGGATATTGTCGGCGGAGGAGGCAAGGAGAGTTCCGGCGGCTTCGGCGGCGGCTATGGAATCGAGGAGAGTGGACATGGGATAAGGATGAAACGAGAAACCTGAAACTGGAAAGCGGAAAGGATCTGTCACGGCCCACAAAAACTGCAAACGCCTCCCCAGGCCTCATTTCAGAGTTGTAGGGCTCACGACGCATTCAACATATTGCATGATCCATGCACCACCGTTGCCTCACTATCCTTCTGTTGACGGCAACTTCATTGCTGCATGCCGAATATCAAGCGGCCTCACCCACACCCACACCCTCTCCCGGTCTTTATTGGTTTGCAGGCATGACGACACCGACAGGAGATAACTCCGCGACCCGTCCTCTTCCGAGACTGGAGTGGTTTGGCCGAGTGAAGAGAAACAATGACAATGCCGCCAAGCTTGCCGGCCGGATCCAATTGGTATTCGACGGGGACTCGATCACAGACTGGTGGCAGAGTTCGGGGCAGTCCATCTGGCAGGATCGTTATGCCAAGCTGGGAGCCTTTGATTTCGGTATCGCCGGTGACCGGACCGAAAACCTGCTCTGGCGTCTCTCTCAGGGACAGATGAACGGGATTCACCCCAAGCTCATTCTCCTGATGATCGGCACGAATAATCTGGGCAACAACACGGATGAGCAGATTGCCGAGGGCATCAAGGCCATCATCGACCGCTACAGAAGCCTCTGTCCGGATGCCGTGATCCTTCTCCAGGGGATCTTCCCGCGCGCCCAGAGTCCCGCGAATCCACTCCGCGAACGCATCAAGGAGATCAATAAAACGATTTCCGCCTATGCCGATGGCAAGAGGGTGATCTTCCTTGATTTCGGAGACAAATTCCTCGAACCCGACGGGACCATGAGCCCGGAGATCATGCCGGATTTCCTTCATCCCAGTGCGAAGGGTTACCGGATCTGGGCTGATGCCATCCAACCGGTGATCGACCAATACTTCCCTCCCGCGAAGTAAGCACCTTGTCCGTCGAACGTGATCCGGGAAATCCTAGGTAAATACAGGGCCATTTTCTCCATCGGCCTGCAGAACACCTTTGTCTACCGCTGGAACTTCCTGCTTCGCTCCCTCTTCGCCCTGATTCCGCTCTTCGGGACTGTCTTTGTCTGGAGGGCCATCTTCGACGGCACTTCGGGCTCGATCGCCGGATACGACTTCGGCGAGATGGTCTTCTACTTCCTGATTGTCCTGCTGGTCGACAACCTGATCACCCCCACGGAGGACGAATGGCAGATCGCGGCGGAGATCCGGGAAGGCCAACTCAGCTCCTTCCTGCTCAAGCCGTTTGATTTCCTTGCCTACCGCTCCTGCATCTTTGTCGGCTCAAGGCTGCTCTACACCGGCGTCACACTGCTCCCCGTGATCGGCGTCTTTTGGTGGTACGGGCAATATCTGCAGTGGCCGGCTCATACCTCCACTTGGATCTGGTTCCTTGTCAGTCTCGTCATGGCCGGCGCCATCCAGTTCCTGATCGCCTACTCGCTCGCGATGCTCGCCTTCTGGATCCTCGAGATCTCGACCGTCGTCTTCATCCTCTACTCGTTCGAATACTTCCTCAGCGGAAAGCTCTTCCCGCTCGATACCGTCCCGGGAGTTGCCGGAACGGTGCTGCGCTTGCTTCCCTTCCCCTACGAGCTCTACTTCCCCGTGGCGGTCCTGATGGAGAAAATCCAGGGCCCCCAGCTCTGGAGCGGCCTGATGATCCAGGCAGTCTGGGTACTACTCTGCTTCCTTCTCGCCCGAGGACTCTGGAGTGCGGGTATTCGCCGCTACGAGGCGGTTGGCATTTAGGAATCCACCCCAACCCGTCCGCTCGGGAAGGTGGTCGGTGATGATGCGAACGGTCGCGCCGGTGCCGACACGATCGCAGAGCGTGGCGACATCCTTGGAGCGCATCCGGATGCAACCGTAGCTGGCAGGCCGTCCCAGGGCACTCTCCTGCGGGGTTCCGTGGATGTAGATGCCGCGGCCGAAGGCGTTCCTGTTTCCGGCTTCCGTCCCTTCGAGCCAGAGGATCCGGGTGACGATGGGATCCCGGCCCGGGGCGTTCGGCTTGAGAACCTCGCCGGTCGGCCTGCGCGAGCGGAAGACGGCTCCCAGCGGCTGACCCATGCCGATCTTCATGCGGACGAAAAATTTGCCAAGCGGCGTGGCGTAACTCCCCAAACGGTCACCGATGCCGAACTTGGAGGTGGAGACCGGAAAGAGTGCCTCGGCCTTCCCATCCGTCTTCAGGAGCAACTGCTGATCCTTCACGCTGACAATGATCTCGTGACGGGAGTCACCTTTTGCCGAAGGGGTGTCGGCACCGATCTCCGCGCGAAGAGTCGCCAGCAGAAGCGGGGTGAAGAGTGAAAGAAGGGCGATTCGGCTGAAAAAACGCATTCAGCCCATAAGCTGGCCTTATAAGACCACCTCGTCAACCCACAGTCGCATTACTGCTACTGATTTGCCTGCTTGGGAAGCGCCTCATCCTTCAGTGATCCCTCGGTGATCACGACATGGGCCCCTTGGCCGACCAATGCGTAAAGATCGGCCACATCGCGCGAGCGCATCCGGATGCAACCGTAACTTGCAGGCATGCCGATCATCGCCTCCTGGGGCGTCCCGTGAATGTAGATGCATCGACTGAAAGCGTTACGGTTATGATGCTCCAACCCATCAAGCCAGAGAATGCGAGTCACGATCGGATCGCGTCCCGGAGAGTCGGGAGCAAGCACCTCCCCCGTCGGGCGGCGTGATTTGAAGACGCTGCCGAGCGGGGCACCCGTGCCGATTTTCTTTCGTACGCAGAGATGGCCGAGTGGCGTGGCATAACTCCCTTCGTTATCCCCCGTGCCGAACTTGGAAGTCGAGACAGGATAGACGGCAGTCGGCTTGCCATCGGTCAGCACGAGCATCTTCTGATCCGGCACGCTGATGATCAGGCGGTGATGGGTGTCGGCACAGCCAGCCAGCAGAAGCATCAGGATCCCCGAGAGGATGGCTGGATGTCCTGCTTTCATAAGTCACTAACGAAGAGACTCCGCCACCTCAGCGGCAAAATAGGTCAGGATCATGTCGGCACCCGCACGCTTGATGGCCAGCAACGACTCGTCACGGGTTGCCTTGTAATCGAGCCAACCGAGACGCGAGGCGGCATGGATCTGGGCGTATTCGCCGGAGACCTGGTAAGCCGCCAGGGGAAGCAGGGTCGACTCCCTCACCGCACGGATCACGTCGAGATAGGGGCCGGCGGGCTTCACCATCACCATGTCGGCACCCTCCGCCTCGTCGAGCCTCACCTCGAGCAGGGCCTCGCGGAGATTGGCCGGATCCATCTGGTAGCCGCGCTTGTCGAGGGGGGCCTTGACCGTGCCGCTCTTCACCGCATCGCGGAAGGGGCCGTAATAGGCGGAAGCATACTTGGCGGAATAGGCCAGGATTCCGGTCTCGAGTCGGCCACTCAGGTCCAACGCGGCGCGAATGGCCTTCACCCGGCCGTCCATCATGTCGGATGGGGCAACGATGTCGGCACCGGCTTCCGCCTGAGCCACGGCCAACTTGCAGATAGCCCCCACGGTACGGTCGTTCTCCACGCTGCCTCGGGCATCGAGCAAACCGTCGTGGCCGTGGTCCGTGTAGGGATCAAGCGCCACATCGGTGATCACGGTGAGGCCGGGAGCGGCCACCTTGATCGCCCGGATCGCCGAGTAGAGGACATTGGCGGAATCGCAGGCATGGGACCCGATCGCATCCTTCTTCCCTTGTTCAATGCAGGGGAAGATCGCCACGGCGGGAATCCCCAGATCACTGATGCGCCGGCACTCCTCTGCGAGCGAGGCCACCGTGTGACGAAGCGCCCCGGGCATTGATTCCACGGGCTCCGCAGTCCCCTCGCCCGCTTTCACGAAGAGCGGTTGGATCAAATCCTCCGGCCGCAAGGAAGTCTCACGGACAAGGGAGCGGACCGAGGGAGTACTGCGGTTACGACGCATTCGCCGCAATATATCGGGTTTTGGAGTGCTTGCCATGGATGGCGATATCTTCATCCGGCATGGCTCGGAGTCAAGGAGGAGCAGAATCTCACTCGGCCGTTCCCACGGCCTCGGCTTGAACCTGCAACTGCTTTCAACCGAATATGTGAAAGCGAATCCGTACAGTCAACGAAGGATCTCTGGGACATCCCCTGCCAGAAGGGAGAGACGGATAGCTTGTTGAGCGGTTCCAATGAATAGATATTATCATCCATTCATAATAATTCAATTATTTCTTATTTAGCAGTTTGCCGCGTCTTCAAGGATGCGATTGAATAGAAAAAACAGCAAAGAAAGGAAGCCGTATTGTCCATGATTGGATGTCGTTTTCGACCTCGTGAATACAGCGGGAGTATTTGAGACTGCTGCAATCCGATGGACTGGGACCGTGGAGCCGTGTGTCGGCGTGCTGGATGTTGGTTTCGGGGGTTTGGTTTGTGTTAATCACGCACCTTGAACGCAAAAAATTGAGCCAGTTGTTCCGGATCGGGAGAAACCTTTCAGGGGGGGCTTCTACTCTGCTTGAGGGAGTGGAAATTCCAGTCAGTGAAACGCCTGCTTGTGAAGGACGTGGGAAGGGTGTCCCGTCCTTTTCCAGGCGAAAAAATACAAAAAGAGTTCTAATTTTTACGGGATTTGCCGCCCGGCAACCGGTGCCGAGGGTCACGCATTCGCGAGATCTTTCTCTCCGCTACCAAGAGGCTTGGGTCAGCATTTCAGATTTCAGTTTCAGCCTTTTATCTAAAAGCCTTCGCCGGCTGCCCCTTCAGCCTTCAGCCTTTCGGCCGATCAATATCCCTCGAAGAGGCTCTGGGTTCTGGCGTTCGGGTCGTGGATCTCGGGCATGCCGCTCTTCTGGCCGCTGAGGATCTTCCATTGTTTCTTCTGTTCGGGGGTGAGGACGGCCACCATCCGGACGGAGGTCTGCTGCTGGATCCTGCGAAGCTCGATCCCCTTGCGGAAGCCGGAGATCTGTCCGGCCTGCGCTTGGGCATTGACAGAGGTGGCCTGCGCCTGACTGGAGGAGCTTAGGGCGGCGAGTTGCTGTTGCTGCTGCGGGGAGAGGCCCAGCAGTTTCTGCTCGGTGACCGAGGAGAGAAGGGATCCGCCGAGCATCTGGCGCTGGAGTTCCATAAGGCGCTGCTGCTGGTCGGATGAGAGGACAGCAAGGGAGCGGGCGTTGTACTGCTTGCGGAGGGAGCGGATATCCCAATCGGCGCGAAGTGCGGCATCCTGATCGGCCTGACCGATGGCCATGATGTTCTTGGCCTGGGACTTGTAATCGGACTGAAGCGCATCGAGAAGGCCCGACTGCGCCGGAGTTATCCCAAGCTCCTGCCTCACGCCGTCGAGTCCCAGCAGAACGGCCAGGGAGGCGGGACTGTCGGATCCGTTGCCGTTACCAGCACGGAGAGGGCTCAGGCCGGCAAGCAGCAGGATGGCGACTCCAAGAAGAGTGTTTCGCAGAATGGCGATGGATCGGATGGCGGTGATCATGATGGAAGAGAAATAAGGGTCTGGGTCTGTGAGAGTGTGATGTTCGCGATGTAGGGAGATCCTGGTGGAGGGATTTGGTTAAAAGAATATCGGGGAATCTTGGCTGTTCCAGCCGAATCAGGAAGCCGCGTTGGCGGGGACTGCAAATTGGTCGGCTTTCCGAAAGAGATAACCACGTCCGCGGACGGTCTGCATCATGGCGCCCTGATCCCCGAGTTTCGTCCTGACACGGTAGATGTAGGTATCCACGGAGCGGATGTCGACGCCTGCATCCTTCCCCCAGACGGTTTCGAGGAGTTTCTCCCTGGCGATGATTTCCCCCGGCCGCGACATGAGCACGCATAGAAGCTTGAACTCGATCAGGGCCAGATCCAAGGGGTGCCCCTTGACCCGCACCCTCAGGGCGATGGGGTCGACCTCGAGATCTCCGGCCTTGAGGGATCCCACCACCGGTTGATAACGCCTCAGCACGGCCTTGAGCCGCAGGACAAGCTCGCGGTTGTTGAAGGGCTTGGTGATGTAATCATCGGCCCCGAGTTCCAGTGCCCGGATGAGGCTGGATTGATCCCTCTTCCCCGTGAGGATGATGACCGGGATACTGCCGGTGCGGGGTGCCTCCTTGAGGCGCTTCAACACCTCGAACCCGTCAAGCCGCGAAAGCATGAGATCAAGGATGATGACTTTCGGCTGCAGTTCCTCGGCCATCTGAATCCCCTTCCACGCAGAATGGGCGATCGCGGTTTTGAAGCGTGCTTTCCAGAGAAGGTTGCCGACGAGTTCGGCCACATCCTCCTCATCCTCGATGAGAAGCACCAGGGAGCCCGCGTCAGTCTCGCTCATGACACAGGGCGGTGGGTGGATCCTCCCGGGAAGAGAGCCAAGGAAAACCGATGCAGGCGAAGACCATGCATCAATCGATGACGCAGGGATGACCCGGCGACTAGGTCGTTGATGTTACAATTATGTCACACTCTCTTGAGATGCGATCCCATCACTTCGTCACCCGCACCTTTAACTCGAATTATACAGTAGGGATATGATTCCGAAAGCGGTGAAGGGGTTAAACCCGGAATTTGCATTGGGAATTTCTGAAAACATAGGAGGCCGTGTTAAAAAAGTTAAAAAGGTGAAATGTTACAACGTGGATCCGGGAGAGCCCTGACTCGGGATTAGGGAGGGAGAAGTCAGGGAAAGCGCGGTCAAAAGATGCCTTCATGTGCTCCATTCGGCCTCTGACTTCAGCCCCTTGTAACCTTTTCGGGGCTCACCATCCGGGTGAACCATCCACAACTATTGATGCTGCTCTATTAGATAATCTGGGTTTCCCCCGCAATTGCGGAATCAACTCCCCCCAAGCCTGATGATCAGGTTCAGTCCGAGAGCGAAGAGGGAGGCCCCGAGGAAGACGCAGACCGGCAGAGTGAGGACCCACGCAAGGAGGATGTTGCGCACGGTGCTCATCTGGAGCCCGGAACCGTTGGCGGCCATCGTTCCCGCAACACCCGAGGAGAGGACATGGGTCGTGCTGACCGGCAGGGCAAGCACATCGGCCATGCTGATCGTGAGCATGGCGACCAACTCGGCGGCGGCGCCCTGTCCGTAGGTGAGGTGCGACTTGCCGATCCTCTCGCCGACGGTGACCACGATGCGCTTCCATCCGACCATGGTGCCCAGACCGAGCGCGAGGGCTACCGCGACTTTCACCCAGACGGGGATGAAGTTGGTCACGCCGTTGATGGTGGAGGCCAGCTTCTTTGCCTGATTCTCGGCGGCGGTCGAGTCGAGTTGATGGTTTTTGGCGAGCTTCGCGGCAGTCGAGGAGAGCAGGTAGAGATCGGAGCGCAGTTTTCCCCTCTCGGCCTTAGGAATCTCGGAGACCGATTCGACATCACCGAGCAGGCTCCTCGTCTCCTCGGCGACCATTCCTGCGGCAGCAAAGAGTTCGGGACTGGTGGAGTGGCTACCGCTCAGGAACGAGGTGATGATCTTCGAAGGGTCCTGATCGACAGTGGCCAAGTCAGCTCCCACGGCATGCTGCTGGCAGTAGAGAGCGGTGTTCTTGAGTTCATGCCTGAGGGCATCGAACTCCTGTCCTGAGCTGGCATCCTTCAGGGCGAAAGTGGTGGGAAGGATACCCACCAGGATCAGCATGATCAACCCCATCCCCTTCTGGCCGTCGTTGGATCCGTGCGCGAAGCTGACACCGGTGCAGGTGAACATGAGCAGGGCGCGGATCCAACCCGGTGGCGGATGATGGGCATCCGGAGCGGTGTAGAGCTTCGGATTGCGGATCAGGATCTTCATGACGATCAGGAGGAGCGCCGCCACGCAGAATCCGATGGCCGGGGAAATAAGCAGTGCCAGACCGACATCCTTGGCCTTGGCCCAGTTCACCCCGTCCGCCCAGTAGTGGGTGGGCCCCATGATCGCGTTGGCGACACCGACGCCGATGATCGATCCGATGAGCGTGTGGGAACTGGAGGCGGGCAGGCCGAAAAACCAAGTGCCGAGATTCCAGAGGATCGCCGAAACAAGGAGCGAGAAGACCATGGCGAATCCCGCGGCGGAGCCGACATGGATCACCAGTTCGGCCGGCAGGAGGTTCACGATGCTGAAGGCGACCGTGCCGGCGGAGAGAAGAACCCCGATGAAGTTGAAGAATCCGGACCAGATGACTGCTGGAACCGCGGGGAGCGTGTGGGTGTAGATGACCGTGGCGACCGCGTTGGCCGTGTCGTGGAAGCCGTTGACGAACTCGAATCCAAGGGCAAGAAACAGAGCCAGCCCGAGCAGAAGAAGCGTCCCGGTCGGGATGTCGGGGAAGAGCGAAATGTTTGCCAAAAGAATCATGTGCTTCTGATCGGGAATGGAGGATGGCACGGACGCGACCCGGGAAAGCCCCCCGACCTTCCCGGGTCGCGTCGTGGCAATGCGCGTGGCATCACGGCCGCTTTGTTAGATCACAGGAGCGATTTCTGCAAAGGGATTCATGTTACAATTCGGTGATGAAGACCGGTTTGGGTTTTTTTGAATCATATCCACAAGCCTTTCCAAATCAGTAACCGGCGAACAACCAACCAACCTTGCATAGGGCCCTTTGGAAAATACTGATAAATCTCATGTAGGCGGCTGTTGAACATATGCTTTTTTTTGAACGTCACCTTGCTCCCGCAAGGAAGTGCCGTTCCTTTCCAAGTTTGAGCTGCTCCATCAGCAACCTGATAAAAACAGCGAGGAACCGAGTTGTTTCAGCATTCGATGCCGACCTTCCGGAGTCGCGTCTCCACATGGGTGAAGTGACGCTCGGGCGAGCAGATTTTCTCAAGCTCGGCCGCATCAATGTGCTGCATGACCTCGGCCTCCTCGCTGAGCGTGCGAAGCAGGGGGATCTTCTCGGCCCAGGTCCGCATCGCGGCGCGCTGGACAGCCTCGTAGGCGTTCTTGCGGGCCATGCCGCGGTCGGTGAGTTCCAAGAGAACAGCCTGGCTTCCGTAGAGGCCGAGGGTGAGTTCCATGTTCCGCTTCATGTGCTCGGGATAGACCGTGAGATCGCGGACCAGCCTGGTCAGCAGGACCAGCATGTAGTCGAGCAGGGTGCAGGAATCCGGCAGGATGATACGCTCGGCGCTCGAGTGGCTGATGTCGCGCTCGTGCCAGAGAGCCACGTTCTCCATGGCGGTCTGGGCATTGCCGCGAAGGACGCGGGCCAGGCCGCAGAGGCGCTCGCCGGTGATCGGGTTGCGCTTGTGAGGCATGGCGGAGCTTCCCTTCTGCCCCTTGGCAAAGGCCTCCTCGACTTCGAGGACTTCCGTGCGCTGGAGGTGGCGGAACTCGGTCGCCCAGCAGTCGATGGAGCAACCGATCAGGGCCAGCGTGGTCATGAACTCGGCATGGCGGTCGCGCTGGATGATCTGGGTGGAGATGTTGGCGGGCTTGAGCCCCAGACGCTCGCAGACATAGGCCTCGACCTTGGGATCAAGATGGGCGTTGGTGCCGACGGCACCGCTGAGCATCCCGTAGGCGACGCGATCGCGGGTCTCCTTGAGGCGCTCGATGGCGCGTCCGAACTCATCGTACATGACGCCAAGTTTCAGGCCGAAGGTGACCGGCTCGGCGTGGATGCCGTGGCTGCGGCCGATCATCGGGGTGAACTTGTGCTCCTTGGCGCGCTCGGCGATCGCCACACGGAGTTCCTCCAGATCCTTGAGCAGGATGTCCGC
>JBEAOJ010000058.1:0-8756 GCA_041164985.1 Verrucomicrobiota bacterium
ATCGTCGCCTTCATGGCCGGCAAGCGTCCCTCCGAGTGCTCCGCCGAGGAGAAGTCAGCTCCCGGCAGCCAGCCCTGCGTCGCCCTGATCTATCAGGGACCCGATGCGGTCGCGAAGATCCGTGGCGCCCTCGGCCCCACCAATCCCTCGCAAGCCCCTCACGGCACGATCCGCAAGGAATTCGGCACCACCATCATGATCAACGGCGCCCACGCCTCCGACTCCGTCGAGAACGTCGCCCGCGAGACCGGAATCATCCGCCTCGGGGAGAACGATTTCAAAACCAAGGTCGCCGCCGCGCTCTGAGCCGCCCCGTTTTCAGCCAGCAACCCCAACACCCAACACACCCGCACTTCCCATGGACCTCGCATCCCGCGTCAGCGAACTCACCCCGTCACTCACACTCGCCATCGACAGCAAGGCCAAGGCCATGCGCGCCGAGGGCATCGATGTCTACAGCTTCGGAGCCGGAGAGCCCGACTTCGACACCCCCGAGCACATCAAGGCGGCCGCCATCGAGGCCCTGAACGCCGGATTCACCAAGTACACCCCCAGCTCCGGCACCCCCGAGTTGCGCGCCGCGATCAGCGAGAAGTTCAAGCGCGACAACGGCCTCGAGTACAAGCCAAGCGAGATCATTGTCAGCAACGGCGCCAAGCAGAGCTGCTACAACGCCATCATGGCCGTCTGCGGCGAGGGTGACGAGGTCATCATCCCCGCCCCCTACTGGCTCAGCTATCCCGACATGGTCCGCCTTGCCGGCGCCGAGCCCGTCATCGTCCAGACCACCCAGGAGAACGACTGGAAGATGACCCCCCAGCAGTTCGAGGAGGCGATGAGCCCCCGCACCAAGATGGTCATCATCAACTCCCCCGGCAACCCGACCGGTTCCGTCTACACCAAGGAAGAGCTTCGCGCCCTCGTCGAGGTCGCCGCCGACGAGGAGATCATGATCCTTTCCGACGAGATCTACGAGAGCCTCACCTACGACGGCGCCGAGCATGTCTCCGTGGCCTCCCTCACCCCCGAGGCCAAGGATCTGACCATCACCGTCAACGGATTCAGCAAGGCCTACGCGATGACCGGATGGCGCCTCGGCTACCTCGGCGCCCCCGAGAAGATCGCCAAGGCGATCGACTCCATGCAGAGCCACAGCACCTCAGGCCCCTGCTCCTTCGCCCAGAAGGGGGGTCTCGCCGCCATCACCGGCAACCAGCAGTGCGTCGCCGACATGCGCGAGGAGTTCAACATCCGCCGCGAGTACATGTTCGAGCGCCTCTCCGCGATCCACAACGTCACCGCCGTGAAGCCGAAGGGAGCCTTCTACATGCTGGCGAACATCTCCAAGCTCGGCATGACCTCCACGAACTTCGCCGACCGCCTGCTCAGCAAGGCCAATGTCGCCGTCGTTCCCGGCATCGCCTTCGGTGACGACCGCGTCGTCCGCCTCAGCTACGCGACCGGCCTCGATGTCATCAAGCCCGGCCTCGACCGCTTCGAGGACTTCTGCAAGACCCTCTAAGAGGTCACTCATCATGACTTCCCGGAAGGCCGTCCGCCCCCAAGCGGACGGCCTTTCCCTTTATCTGGAACGGCGCCGGAAGCTCGTCGAGCAGGCACTGGTCCGCGCCGTGCCCGCGGCGTCGGTCCGCCCCGCGACCATTCACAAGGCGATGCGCTACAGCCTGCTGGCGGGCGGCAAGCGCCTGCGCCCCATCCTCGCCCTGGCCGCCGCAGAGGCATGCGGTGCCAAGGATCCAACGTGTGTGTTGCCCGCCGCCTGCGCGGTGGAATTCATCCACACCTACTCGCTCATCCATGACGATCTTCCCTGCATGGACGACGACGATCTCCGTCGCGGCCGACCCACCTCGCACAAGGTCTTCGGCGAGGGCGTGGCCGTCCTAGCAGGAGACGCACTGCTCACCCGGGCCTTCGGTCTGATCGCGGGGATCCAGCCCGCCAAGCGTTACCCGCTCTCCCTTCTCCTCGGGGAGATGGCCGATGCTGCGGGTAGCCTGCAACTCATCGCCGGTCAGGTCGCCGACCTTGAGGCCGAGGGGAAGAGACTCACGATCCGCGAGGTTCGCTTCATCCACGAAAGGAAGACGGCCGCCATGATCGTCCTCCCGCTCCGGCTTGGCGCCATGGTGGCGAACGCCACGCCAGCGCAACTCAAGGCGCTCACCGAATTCGGACAGGCACTCGGCCTCGCCTTCCAGATTCAGGACGACATCCTCGATGTGACGGCGACCAGCGAGCAGCTCGGCAAGAGCGCGGGAAAAGATCTCAAGTCCTCCAAGGCGACCTACCCCGCCGTGATCGGCTTGGAAGCCGCAAGGAAGGAAGCGAAGATCCAGACACAGAAAGCACTCCGCTCCCTCGAAGTGCTGGGAAGCCGAGGAGCCCGACTCCGTGAGATCGGAGAGTCGTTACTCAAACGCCAGGGCTAAGGAAGCAGGTTTCCCGCAGAGGCGCTGAGACGCAGAGGATAGGGAAAATTATTTCTGCTGGAGCAGGCGCGCCTTCACATCCTGCGGCAGGGAGGAGGAATTGACCCACTGCGTTGCGGCTGCGGAGTCGTTCCTCATCCAGATTCTCACGACGTTTTGCTGGGCTTTGGAACGATCGTCGGCATTCGGGATCCCTGAGGCCAGAACGATGGCGGACTGGGGATCAAAACAGGCCAAATCAGTGAGGACCTCTTTGATGATTTTATTCTGGGAGTCGCCCGTGAGGAGCGACTGGGCTATCTTGAATGCCTCTTTCCCATCTTCCACACCTTCGATCACTCCTTCTAAAATCCGCGACTTGACCGCCGGATCGGTCTGCTGGTTCGCCCAGTCGAGGGCCGCCTTCTGATCGGTTCGGCCCCAATACTTGCCGATCTGGGCGAGGGCTTGGTTCTGCGCATCACCCGGGGGCATTGCGAGGAGCAGGTTAATCGCTCTGTCTGGATCGACTTGGGATAGGTTCCCGATCATACTCACAGCGACCTTCCCTTTGAGTTTCGGATCGGTGAGGGAAGCATACCAGTCAATGGCTCCTCCAGGGTCAACTGTGATCCATTCACTCGCCATAACCCCGACCTGACTGTCTATGTTCTCACTTGACGGAAGATTCATCGCGTATTCAATCGCCCCCTTGGGATCGCTCTCGGACAAGATTTTAAGAAAATTGTAGAGGGCCGTATCTCGTCTTTCCGCAGGGAGCGACTGGGCCAGATCAAGTGCGCGGATCGGATCGCTCTTGGACAATGCGTAACAAATATTTTGCATGCTGTCATGTCGTTCTTCCGCAGGGAGCGACCGGGCCAGCTCGAGTGCCCTGTCTGGATCTTTCTGGGCCATCCCACTGATCACTCCGCTTAAAATACGGGACTTGAGATCCGGATTGGTCTGCTGGTTCGCCCAGTCAAGAGCGGCTTTCGGATCGGATTGCCCCCAATTATTGGCGAACGCCAAGAGGGCGTATTTTTGGTCTCCGGCCGGGAGTTGCTCAAGCAGGTTAATCGCCTTGTCCGGATTCTTTGGGCCTAATGTCAAGATCATCGACTCGAGTATGGAGATTTTATTGTAATCAGGGAGCTGGGCGACATATGCGATTGCTGCATCGGTGTCTTTCAGGGACCAGCCATCGACCGCCCAACCAAGGGCATATTTCTGGTCTTCGTCGCTGGAACGAGCCAGGCTTAATGCGGCGGCCGGATCCCTCTGAGCCAGACTAAAAACAAGGGATGGCAAGAGCCCTTTTCTAAACCACGAATCGGCAGGAAGGCCCTCCATCCAGGCTTTTGCCGCATAAAAATCCTTCTTCAACCAGGAGTCAAACAAGGGGGTCATACTAAAGCCGTCGATGGAAAAATCTCGGTTAGAACTGTAACGTTTTTCCCCAATTTTACCTTCAAGCCCCTGTGCGTAGGCGAGAGCCGCCTTGGGATCGCTCTCCCCCCATCGGGAGATGAGCATGCCCCGCAGTTGCGACCGGAATCGGTAATCCTTCATGGCCTCCACCTCGGCGAGGGCTTCTCTTATCTGGGAAGGATCGAGCGTCTGCACGGCTTCAGACAAGAGCGCCATGCACTTCGCTCTGGTTCGCGCCCCCCTGGCCTTCGTGATCCGATCCCTGAATGCCTGCAAATTGGAAGAGGTCTGGGCTCCGGTCTCTCCCTTTCCAGTCGCGGCCAGGTTGATTGTCTTTCCATTCTCCCCTGCCTCCTTAAGGCCCGACCCCGGAGCGACTGCTGCTACGACCCGGGGAGCAGGCGAGGCCTTCACGGCAGAGGATTTCGAGTAACGGTAACCGGCAACGCCAACAACGGTCGCACCCGCTCCGAGGAGCAGGATGGCGCGGAGGATCTGAAGGCGATTCATGGCGGGGAAGGAATGTTCGATACCTAGCCCTTTACGTGCAAAAGACAAGTTCCCCATTTTATACCATTTACGCGATTAGCCTGGTGGAATTAGCGAAGGGATTTTGGTGATGGGCCAGAGCAAAGCAGGGGCCTTGGGAAAGGCCTGGATAGATCCCACAAAGACGGGACCCGAAAGGGCGAGCCGAGCATGGTGCGAGCGAGTCAAAAGACCGAGGGCAACCAAGCCCGTGGGGACGGGTGCGGAAGACTGCGGTTGATGCCGTAGTCTCGAAGAGGTGGCATTGTCCGCCGGTATGCGGATGCCATCAACCAAGCTCCTGGGAAGGAGCGCGGTAGACCACCGTAGGTAGCCCCAACAGGGCGCCACTGCTTGCCGGGCGTCAAGTGGCGTCTATCTGAAGATGACCCGAGGGATGACAACAACGCTCATCGCTGAAAGAACCAGCTGATTTCACCGGAATAAGTGTGGATATGGTATCAGGCATACAACCTGGGAGTGCAAGTACCACGTGGTATTTATACCTAAGTGCCGGAGGAAAGTGCTCTTTGGGCAGTTGAGGGGAGAGCTTGGGATAGTGTTTCGAGCACTGGCACAAGAGAAAGAAAGCGAGATTATGGAAGAGCACCTGATGCCTGATCATGTGCACATGATGATCTCGGTGCCGCCGAAGTATTCGGTGTCATAGGTAGTAGGGTATCTGAAGGGGAAGAGTGCGATCCATATAGCTCGGGTGTATGCCGGACGAGGGAAGAACTTCGTTGGGAAGAACTTGTGGGCGAGAGGATACTGGGTATCGACGGTCGGAAATGACGAGGCGTCGGTGCGTCGATACATCCAGGAGCAGGAGAAGGAAGTCAAACGCCTCGAACAGATGAACCTGATGGCGCTTTGAGCGCCTCACAAAATAACAACCAACCGCTTTGAGCGGTTCACGCTATCCCAAGCCTCCGGCTTTGCCGGAAGTTACTGACTTGGCTTCCTGACGGTTATACCCCGCGCAGCCAACTCCCTCTTCACATCCCACACGGTGTACGTTCCGAAGTGGAAGATGCTGGCCGCGAGCACCGCGTCGGCTTTGCCGACTGTAAGAACCTCTGCCATGTGATCGATATCTCCGGCTCCACCGCTGGCGATGACAGGAATGCCGATGGCATCGCTCACGGCGGAAGTCAGGGCGAGATCGTAACCTTTCTTGGTGCCGTCCGAGTCCATGCTGGTTAGGAGAATCTCCCCGGCGCCTCGCTTGGCGACTTCGACGGCCCAGTCGACGGCCTGCCACGCGGTCGGCTTGCGGCCGCCGTGGGTGTGGACGATCCAGCCGCCGTTGCCGTCACGGCGTGCGTCGATGGCGACGACGACGCATTGGGAGCCGAAGCCCTCGGCCGAAGCATTCACGAGATTCGGGTCGTCGAGCGCCGCGGTGTTCATGCTGACCTTGTCCGCTCCCGCCAGCAACATGGCGCGGACATCCTCGACCTTGCGGATGCCGCCGCCGACGGTGAGGGGCATGAAGCAGGCGTCGGCAGTCTTCTCGACGACTTCGCGCATGGTGGCACGGCCCTCGTGGGAAGCGGTGATGTCGAGGAAGACAAGTTCATCGGCACCTTGTGCATCATAGGCACGGGCGCATTCGACGGGATCCCCCGCATCGCGGATGTTCTCAAACTTGGTTCCCTTGACGACCCTGCCGCCATCGACGTCGAGGCAGGGGATGATGCGTTTACCGAGCATCGGGGGACACTAAAGGATGAAGGAGAAAGGAAAAAGGCATAAGTGGCTTTTGGATCCATAAAGGGTTGCGCCGCGGTCTCCGTGGCTTAAATTCCCTTTTCGTCATGACCAAGCGCGCCCTCATGATCCAAGTCGCCCGACTGCTGCCTCTTCTGGCGGCGGTTCTCCTGCCGGGCTGCGCCCTCTTCGAGGAGGGGGCCGGGCTTTCCAATTTCCGCACGGTGGTCGTCGATGCCGGCCACGGGGGCTACGACAACGGTGCCAAAGCGGTCAAAGGCCTGCCCGAGAAGATGCTGACCCTCGACATGGCCCGCAGGGTGAAGCCGCTGCTGGAGGCCCGGGGCTACCGTGTCGTGATGACCAGGACAACCGACGTCTTCATACCGCTTGGCGGCCGTACCGGGATCTCCAATGCGCATCCCGACGCCGCCTTCGTCAGCATCCATTTCAACTCATCCCCCCGGCGGGCCGCCAACGGGGTCGAGACCTTCTATTACAATCCCCGCTCCGCGCCGCTGGCCGCCAACATCCTGCGCGAGATCGCCACTTGCTACGGATCCCACAGCCGCGGGGTGAAGTTCGCCCGCTACTACGTGCTACATCACAACCAGCGGCCCGCGACACTTCTGGAACTCGGCTTTGTCTCCAATGCGAAGGAGAACACCTCCCTACAGGATCCGCGAGTCCGTCAACTTCTGGCCGAGAAGATCGCCGCTGGCATCGCCCGAGGCCACGGCGGAAGGGCACCCGTTACGGGCTCGTAACAGGAATCCCGCCTCATGAGGCAAGGCGGAGGTGACCATTGAACTACTAGCCACCTCATTGGTCTTATACCATTTCCATGATTAGTCTGGTGGAATTGGCGAAGGGATTTTGGTGATGGGCTAGGCAATACAGGGCCTTGGGAAAGGCCTGGATAGATCCCGCAAATGCGGGACCCGAAAGGGCGAGCCGAGCATGGTGCGAGCGAGTCAAAAGACCGAGGGCTATCTGAAGATAACCCGAGGGATGACAACAACGCCCATCGCCGAAAGAACCAGCGAATTCAACCGGAATAAGAGTGGAGATGGTATTAGTTCAGTCCAACCGATGGTTCTGATGATAGTTCTAACGGCTCGAACTGAGCAAAACCATGCACGGCATCGCTTGGCCGCCTTGCCGATTCCTCAAAACCTCCGAATCCAACAGGCCTATCCCCGCAAATCAGCCGCGCGGTTTAACGAGTTCGCTGGATTTGTCTTGTTGGGCTCCGTTGTTCTCTCCGCCAGCCTTCAACTGCCGGGACTTGATCCCGAATGCTTTCCACTGTATCGCATTCCGCCATTCCTCGGAGTCGGGGGTCGGCCCATGTTGGAGCTTGTCATAGACCCCCAGATTGACACTCACCGCTTGCATCCATTCGGCGGAGCCGATGGCTGGCCCATGACCCTTTGTGTCGCGGACGCCGGCGCGCCGGTCAATCTGATCGAGCCATTCCCTAGTTCCAACAGGCGCGATTTTTTCCAGTCTTGTGACCGGTCGTTCCGGTGCTGAACCGCCTTGACTCGTGACATAGTCGTGTTTCCACGATAGCAGGACAACATCCCCTTGCTTCAGGGAGTTCACAGCAGCACGGATGTCGGCCGCCACCTTTGGATGTTTCATGTTGTTCTCAACAAGAAAGGCGAACTCGTCGCATTTCGGATCGCCGTACTCCCCGAGCTTTTCGTAGGTCACGTAGTTGACTATCCTGAACGAAGCGAGTGTCCCCGATTCCCCGCACTGGTCAGGGCACAGGGATGTCATCCCCATGCATCGGTGGTAGTTCGTTCCACGGAACTCTGCCACTGTCTCGTGCCGAGAGAGCGTCTCCACTTTCGCCGTTCCCTGGTCACCCCCATCAGCCCACGATTCAGGGACCAGTAAGAAAGCGATAGCCAACAAAACACGGTAAATATCTGGAATCATCGTTTTCTTCTTCTCGTCTTATTTGCCTAACGACCCCAAGCTCAGCGACCGCGGAGCGCTGTTCGCTGCAGCGCATGGTTCGGCGTTTTTTAAGAGATCCGGCAAGCTTTATCTAAAGGGAAATCAATCTTCGGGAAGGTATCAATGACAGATTTGGTCTTCGGAAAATTCTTGAGGAAACGAGCATCAATAAAATGACCAACCGCGCTAATCGTGAGCTGAGGCGTCATGTCATAATTTGTGTCGAATGGGCCCTTTCCCAAGACTCAAAATAACCGACTTTATATTTAAATCCTAATACCATTTCCATGATTAGACTGGTGGAATCGGCGAAGGGGTTTGATGATGGGCTAGGCGGAAGACCGAGGGCTATCTGAAGATAACCCGAGGGATGACAACAACGCCCACCGCCGAAAGAACCAGCTGATTACACCAGAATAAGAGTGGAGATGGTATAAGGAAGCGCTGATTAAATCCCATGAAGGCCGCTGAAGAGCATTTGCTAATTTTTGAAGGCGCGAGTGCTGGGTGATATCTCGCCCGGGCGAGACCGCCACAAAAATCGACAAATGGCTTCAGCCCTGCGGGTTGCGGAGATAACAGGCCGGGGGCTGTGTTGGCTTGGCGCTTTGCTGGCCCGGCCGTTGCTACGCATCCGTTACGGCTGAGCCCAGTTTATTTACCTCTCTGCTCGGATCCCTC
>JBEAOJ010000059.1:0-5595 GCA_041164985.1 Verrucomicrobiota bacterium
TGGGTAGAAAGGGGCTTCCGCAAGATCAAGGGGTATGAGGATTTACCCTATCTGCTATCGGCCCTTGCACGCCCAGCATCCCCTGGGGCGCACGCTGCCAGTTGCGTTGCGGCCTCACCGCGACGCGGGGCTCCTGCTTCGCCGGAGGCGGCCTCCACTCCTCTGGCAGCGTAAGGAGTTATCTCCCCACCTTGACTCCATCCAACCAAGCACCTAATCAATCCCCTACCATCCGTCACTTTTAACGCTCTCTGGGACATCCCCAAGATGATAAGGGGAGAGATGTAATTTTTTCATGCGGAGGCTTGTCTGGCTGTTGCTTCGCTTTCGCTGCATCCTCAGCGAATCAATACAGAACATAAAACCAGCCCTCCGTCGATTCCCCTTGTCGTTAGGGCGCATTTTCGCAACCGAGAAAAAGTTGCGGATACCCCCTTTCCTGCCCAACATTCCCACGGAAGCCTTTGTCAAACTGGCGGACTGTCAGGCATACCGTTTTTTTGCTTCAAAACGCTTTTTTCATGCTGGATCACAAGCGTCCGGTTATAAGTCCCACAGCATCAGCTGGTTATTTTTGTGAGGCATATAAGAAGTGGTTCTTCTACTAGGGCATGTTAAGACTAAAAGGCAGGTGGCGGTGCCAGGAGTTTTGTTGTCAGGCGAGGCGCATAAGAGAGGCATTACCCTTGCGGTCTTGACTCTCTTGGGCAACAAAGCAGGGCGGCAAAAGAACGGCCCCCTAAAAGCGAGGGTTGCTGATGCGCAGGGTCAGCGTTGCTCTTTCGGTCGTGTAGTGCTGTGATTACACTCCCTCTTTCGCGCCTTGTCCTGCACCTCATCTCCTCCTCGCGCCATCCCGCCATTTTAATCTTAACAGGCCCTAGAGCCAGGCGGGGCATGGGAGCCATGGATGATCATCACCACTCCGCTCTTCCGCTGACGAGAGGATTCTGAATGCGACTTCAGGAAAGCAAGCAGCGCGATTTGATTTGTCTCTTTCAGTTTCAGCACCCCAAGGTAAGCGCTGATTAAATCCCATGAAGGCCGCTGAAGGGCATTTGCTGATTTTTTGAAGGCGCGAGTGCTGGGCGATACCCGCAGCGGTCTCGCCCGAGCGAGCAACGCCACAAAAATCGACAAATGGCTTTAGCCCTTCGGGTTGCGGAGATCCAAGCCAAAGGCCACAAAGCCTTTGGCTTAGTGGCGTGGCACGGGGGCCAACTGTGTTGGCTTGGCACTTACAGTTGCTGCGGGGATGCGCCCGCGAAGCCGCCTTGCCCGCGGCCCATTCTTCCCGCAACGGCCTATATGCGATTTAATCAGCGATTCCCTAACAGCCTGCAGCCTAAACCGCTAGAGCCTAATCCCTCACCGCGCCTGATGGATAATGTAGGTGACTGCCCCCCAGATCGTGAGTTCCTGATCCTCTCCCACTTCAATCGGGGCAAAAGACGAATTGGCTGCCTCCAGAAAGACCCGCCCGTTCACCTTGCGAAAACGCTTCACGGTGAACTCTCCGTCGATCATCGCCACGACGATCTGGCGATCCGCCGGGGTGAGCGCTTTATCAACGATCAGGGTATCCCCGGAGTGGATCCCGGCATCCCTCATGGACTCCCCCTTCACCCGGACCAGAAAAGTCGCGGCGGGATTGCGGATCAGTTCCTCATTGAGATCGATTCCACGCTCCAGGTGGTCATCAGCGGGAGAAGGGAAACCGGCCTCCACGGAGGCAGAGACGAGCGGCAGGCGCAGGCTGGTGCGCTTCTTGAAGGGAATGGGAGGTTCGATTTCCACGGCAGAGGGTGAGCAGGAAAATTACAGAGTGAGCAGATGAAATATGGAAATCAGGAATGTAGGAGGGCGGCCCGGATGCATGGACTCCGTGAGATGGAATGGATTGGATCAGCTGACGTCAAGGGGCGACAAAGCAACCAACAACAACTCCCGATCCAATTCACTCTAGGAAACAACGGAATCAGCGGTTCCCTAGTTGAAGCGGGCCAAAAGGGCGCGGATGGTCACCATCAGAACCGACTCCTTGGTCGCGTCAAAGGCATGCTTGTCGGGTTCCACGGGATAAAAGACGGGGTAGGCGAAGCGGTATCCCCATGAGTTCTGATTCTCTGCGAGGGAGGTGATTGCGGCGCATCGCTCCGAACTGCTGAGCTTGCCGATATAGGCCTCGCAGTCTGGGTCTGACTTGCCGCCGGTCGCGGTCGGCAGTTCCACGAGGAGCGTGACATGATGCTTGTCCTTGAGCACTTCGATCTGGCGATGATGAACCTTGAGTTCCGAAGCCCTGACAACGATGTAATCCACCCCCTCGGGAATCATCGAAAGAGGGCCGTCATAACCGGCCATCTGCCCTTGGGAGTGGGCATACGCAATCCCGTCCTCAAAGACTTCGGGATTCAGGGAGGAATCGTCGGGAGCAATATGGAAGGTCCATGAGTCGGGATGAACACGAGCCGAGATCTCCTTCATGCGGCGGACGACCAGAGCGCCCGTCTGCTCGACACCGGCATTGAGCACGATGTCGAAGCGGCAACCCTTTGCAGAAGCAAGGACGGCAGCCCTCACTGCATTGAAGGCATCAACCTCGGCATTGCTGAGGGAACCTCGATCGGGGATGCGCAGCAAGCCGGTGACGAAGGTCGGCTTGAGAGAGGCGATCGTGCGGGCCGCAGTGACAGGTGTCTGTGAAGGATCGGAGAGTGTCCACATCCCTTGGTGATAGAGCCGGGCCTGAAGTACGCGCCGGAAGATCTCCCCGTGCGAACCCTTCAGATCAAATACCGAGAGAGGTTGATTGATCACCTCGGAGGATGGAGTGGGAGACGGGCTCTGAGCCGCATGCCCCTTGCCAGCTCCGGATGCATGCAGCGCGGCGACCGGCAGGAACAACGCCAGCAGGAGATAAGGCATTCCCATGCCCCCTTTCTGCCAAAGCAGTCCCGGCATGTCGAGCGATGAGGGGGAAAAACGGTTCATCACAGGTTTTGCGATTGGGTGGGTTTGACATGTAGTGTGGCTTTACCTGATCGGTCATTCCTTCCGAAGTTAAAACCGTTAAAAAGTTAGAAAGGTTACAACGTGCTGAATGAGGCACCTTGCTCCGGTTCCCTGTGGCATGCAGGGACTATGATTTCTCTGAACTTGCCATCCCAAAGAATATGAGCGGAATACTCCGGATCCACGTTGTGACGCTTAACTTTTTAACTCTTTTAACGATGCTTTGATCTTGTATTTTCCCAATGCAAATTTTGGGTTCATACTCCCTCCTTTTCCCCCACCCCTTCCATTCCGATTGAAGCAGCGGAGTTGCGCGTCTACAGTATCACTTCCATGGCGAATCCCACCATCACCTCACCCGGTTTCCGCTTTCTCAATGCCCTGCTCTGGGGAAACAGCGTCGCGCTCTCCTGGGTCTGGGGACTGGGTCTCTTCTTCTCCGTGCAGTTCACCGTGGAGTTCGGACTCACCGGTCTGCTCACCTTTCTGATTCCCAACTGCCTGGGGCTTTTCCTCTTCGGCTCCATCGCGGATCACATCGCCCGGCGCAATACGGGATCGGAGTCCCTGGCCGTCTTTTTCAACGGTTGGTCGCGCCCCTTCCGCCTGGTCTTCTTCCTCTACCAGATCATCGCCCTGTCGCTCACGATCTTCGCCCTGATCCGCTACGGGTGGCAGCCCTTGGGCCTGAAACCCGATCTCCTCTACCTGCCGCTGACGGCCCTCATCATCCTGGCGGCAGGCATCCTCTTCGGCGAGGAGTTCTCGATCCGGAGGATCAAGTACAGCCATGCCGTTTTTCTCGCCATCATCCTCTGCTGCATCGCGGTGATCATCGCGGAACTCGGATCTCCCTATCTGCGCGGGATCCATCGTCCGAGCCTCCTCCCCACCCATGACCTGAGTTTCTGGGGCTACGTCGTGCCGATCTGCATCGGGTTCCTCGTGGGTCCCTGGCTTGACCTTCAGCAGTGGCAGCGCGCCATCCAGATCCGCCGTGAGAACACCTCCATCACCGCCTCCTACGCGGTCGGCGCCCTGATCTTCGGGGCGGTGCTTCTCTTCCACGGCATCCTCGCCCTCTGGGCCATGGAGGGAGGCGCCGGCAAACTCATCCAGAAAGGTCTCGCGGGCTATCCCTACGCCGAGTCGCTTCTGACCAGGATCTTCAGCACCGATCCGGTGAATCCCTGGCTTCTCGGCTCCTACCTCGTGTTCCTGAGCGCCTGCATCCTGACCACCCTCGACAGCGGCTACATCGCGCTGCGCTGGTTCTTCCAGAGCAATGCCAGCAGGAGCAAGAACCCCATCTTCGCCCTGATTCCGGAGAAGCTCATCACATCCCCGATCCCAGCCTTCATCCTCTGTGCGGTCATCGCTGTCACGGGTGCCGCGATCGGGATCGAACTCGAGTACTTCATGATCTTCTTCGCGACCTTCTTTGTCGGCTACTCGGCGCTGGCGATCGGGCGCGCTTTCATGAACGGCCCGGTCAACGCCATCCCCCAGGTGAAGATGTTCTGCATCGGCTCCCTGGCGGTCGTCATCTTCGCCTACGGATACTTCCTGCACCAACCCGTCTTCCAGATCCTCGGATCGCTCCTTCCGCTCGGCTACGTGCTCTGGCTGATGCTCAAGCCTCTGGCCGGCGAGGACTTCATCACCGAGGGAGAGGAGCTCGACCAGCCCGCGACGGCCTCGGTCGTTCCCCTCACCCCGGTCGGGACCGTTCTCACTCCCGCACCCACGGGCACTCACGACATCACCGGCCATTTCGAGGACAAGTGGTTCGTCCACACCTTCGTCGCCACCTATGCCGACACCAACTCCGTCGGCAACGTCTACTTCGGAATGTACGCCATGTGGGTCGGCAAGACGCGCGAACTCTTCTTCAACCGGGTCATGCCCAAGTTCAACCTCAAGGAGACCCCCTTCTACATCCTGACACGCTCCTTCGAGCACAAATTCGTCCGTGAGACCCGCGAGTTCGAGACCGTCAGCGTGAAAATCCGGGTGGCGGGTCATAACCGGAAGTTTGTCACCCTGGAGCACGAGATCTACGACTCGGCCGGAAATCAGCTCGGCAAGGGTAGTCAGAGCCTGCTCTTCGTCTCCTCCACGGATTACAAGATGCTCGATATCCCTCAGGATGTGGTGACCGCCTTCCTCGCTTACACCTGATCTAGGGAAACGCTGATTAAATCCCATGAAGGCCGCTGAAGAGCATTTGCTGATTTTTGAAGGCGCGAGTGCTGGGCGATACCCGCACCGGTCTCGCCCGAGCGAGCAACGCCAGAAAAATCGACAAATGGCTTCAGCCCTCCGGGTTGCGGAGATAACCGGCCGGGGGCTGTGTTGGCTTTGCGGTTACAGCCCACTGCGGGGATGCGCCCGCAAAGCCGCCTTGCCCGCGGCCCATTTTTCCCGCAACGGCCTCTATGCGATTTAATCAGCGATTCCTTAGATAGTGTCGTCACGAGATAAGAGCCCAGAGAGCGATGCAGCGTATTTGGATAGCAGCCAGGAAGGAGGAGGCATTTTTCGCATAACGGGTGGCGATTCCTCTCCATCTTTTGATGT
>JBEAOJ010000060.1:0-3338 GCA_041164985.1 Verrucomicrobiota bacterium
TTCTCGCCTGTCAGCAGATCCACGGCCCGGCCGTCGGACCAGTCACGGGACTGGAAAGACCAAAGCAGCCGCCGGCCGTCGGGCCCCTCCCAGACAACCCCGGTGTCATCGGGGAGCACGATGCGCCGTTTCATCCCGCCGCGTGCCGCCTTGTAGAGGGCGAAGTATTCCTTGATCGTCGCCACAGCCTTGTCGTTCCAGTTTTCACGGGGCACTTGATGAAAAACCAGACTCGGCACGCGGCGATGCGCCAAGCAGCGGAAAAGCGGCTCGGCGGAGACCTCGCCCGAGAGCAGTTTCGCGTCCGTCAGCTCCGTCCCCCAAAAACCGATCGTCGTGTCGTAGGAGTACCCCAACAGTTCGCCTGCATAGACATCCCCGCCGTGCAGGCCGCAGCAACTGTGGCTGGAGAAGGCCACCAGCGCCTCGGGTTTGATGTAGAGTCCGCGCCGCGCCATCTCGGCGTAGAGACCGGCCATCTTGTCGAACTGCGGCCGCATCGAGCCGTCGGAGTAATCCACCTGCCACCAGCCCAGGTTCGAATAGCTGTCCCAGAGATAGCCCGCCAACCCGGTGCGCTCGCAGACCCCGAGCAGGCACTCGAGCAAGTAATCATAGACCGGGCTGTTGAGGTTGAGCGTCCAACACGAGTTTGCATATCCGGTCCACGGGTGCCGCCCCGACTCCATCCCGGCGATCGCGCCGTTGGCGCCGTGCTTGAACTTCTCGGCCAACGGCAGGCCGCTCGGCGCATCCTCGCCGCACTGGTTGCCGTCCACGATCACGCTGTGCGGGTGGACATGTGCCGCCATCCAGGAAAGCACCTTGATCCCCTTCGCCGCCGCACGGTCGCAGAGACGCTTGAGCGCCGCCTCGCCGCCATGCGCCTCGGCAACCTGGAAATCAAGCACGCAGCACATGTTGCGGTGCTGCATTTTTTCAAAAATGGTCCCCTTCCACTCCGCGCGCGGCACCTTGGCGTCCAATGCCTCCTTGAATGCCTGCCCCTGCTCCCAGCAGACATCCACGAACATCTGGTCCATCCCGAACTCGGCCGCCGTCTCGAGGACATGCTCATAGGTCCGGTCAAAGTGGAATCCGCGCCACACATTTTCGCTCAGGGTCAGGCGCGGAGGGTCCTCCGCAGGGATGCCGAACTGACGCTGGCTCATCCCGCGGTCACGGTCCTGCAGCGCCGTCCAGAGATTGAGCGCGGCGGTATGATCGAGCACATCCGGACTGTGCAGGATCGTCTTGGCGTTGGTGGTCACCCGGCCGGCCTGCTCGAACCAATGGAAATCGTTGAACCGGATCGCTTCCTCCCCGGCGT
Organism: Verrucomicrobiota bacterium; assembly: GCA_041164985.1. GTDB lineage: Bacteria > Verrucomicrobiota > Verrucomicrobiia > Chthoniobacterales > UBA6821 > UBA6821. Next base: position 1,331 of record JBEAOJ010000060.1, read on the forward strand.
TGGACTCGATGGTCGTGCGGACGAGGCTGACCGCATCGAACCAACCGACAAGGATGCCGGCCTTGCCGTATTGCAGATCGAATCCGGGCAGCAGGCTCCAGCGCGCCCACATGTTGCCGGGCAGCAGGTCGGCCCACTTGTCGAGCCCGACGGTGGAGTAGGTGGTCTCGCGCCCGATTTTCATCCGCGGCGGCGTGAGCCAGTTGCGGCAGACCAGGTTGACATCCTCAAGATTGCCTCCCAGCTCCCAAGTGGAGCGGTCCAGCAGGCGGTGGATCGGGCAGTTTTCCCCTGTGTATTCGAACCAATAGGTGAAGCCGCTGAACAGGCGCCCCCCGGCCGTGGCGCTCGCGGGCTTGAAGACAATGGCCAACTCCACGGCCACCGGCGGCTCGTCAAACGAGCGGTTGCGGAAGCAGAGGTCGCCCGAGCAGTCGCGCCGCTCCCGGAAGGGATAGTCCTCATTGCTCAGCGCCCGCAACCGGATGCGCGTCTCCTCCCCGTTCTGCTCGATCCCCTTGAGCTCGAACCGGTCAAAGACCTCCCCCTCGTAGCTGTCGAACCACGGCAAAAAGCGCGCCAGAGGATTACGCAGCGCGGTGCCGCTGACCGTCACCTCACCCATCGAGCGCAGGCAACCGCCTTCAATGACAAGCCCTATCCGGGCATCGCCGACGCAAAAGCTCCCGGTCTCCGGGCTCGTTGATTTCATGGGTTGGTTGGATTTCATGAGTTGCTCAATTATCAAGGTCTTTCACATCAACGCAGACCAGCGGCGGTCTGGCATCGGGCGTTTCCGTGGCGAGGCGCACATTCTCCAGGCGGATTTGCTCGGCGTGGCGGAGAAATAATCCACTTGCAGGCATGGCAAACCACCCCCCCTGCGGATATCCGTCGGCAGGCATGTCCGGTTCTGTTTCAAATCCGCCGTGGGTGATGCCGCCGGGGCCTGTGAGATCGATATTTCGAAGGGTGATTCCCTTGATCGGGAGTCCCGGAACGCCCGTGATCGAGGAACCGCAGACGCCGCCGTCGACGGCCGTGATGTTCTCCAGCACGATGTTGCGGGTGCCGGTTTTGTCCGGGACGCCCGGCGCGGCGGACACAGGTCGCTTATTACGGGTTGCCAGGCGGATGTAGATCGGGCTGAGGGTTCCCCGAATGAGGATGTCACTGAGGTGGACGGACTCCATCACCCCGCCGTCCACGCAGCAAAGGCTGATAGCGGCAAAGCAATCCCTCATCTTGTCAATCTTCGGCTGCAGGTGGGAAGCGCGCGACGGGGACACCACGCAGTGCGAGACGGAGATGTTCCGGAACCCCGCGACCGAATCCGTTCCAAGTTTGATGGCGTTGCAGCGCGAACTCAGAACGCAGTTGGTGATGCTCACATCCTCACAGATCAGGTCGCCGGAGGACTTCAGGCACATCGCGTCATCGTCGGAGTCGATCAGGCAGTCGGAGATCACGACGCGGCGGCAGCAGTCGATGTCGATGCCATCGTTGTTCACCTTGACATGGTTGTATATGTCGAGCCCGCGGATCCTGACATCCTCGCAATCGAAGAGATGGATCATCCACATGCCGGAGTCGCGCAGGCGCAGATCCGACATCACCACGCCCCGGCAACCCACAAACATGATGCCCTGCGGACGCCCGTTGAAATTAACAGCCTTTTGGTCCCTGGGCTTCTGGGCATTCCCCTGGCCGTCGATCGTGCCGGTGCCGGTGAGGGCGATGTTGTCGTCATTGTGGGCCCAGACGAGCGAGAAAAAGGGAAAGCCTTTCTCATCGTCGTAGTTGCTGCGCGTGGAGTGAAGGGGAAGGCCCGGGTAGTCCTCGTGCCGGGTCGAACCGAGCAAAACCGCGCCGTGCTCCAGATGCAGCTCGACCCCACCCAGTAGGCGGATCGAGCCGGTCAAATACCGCCCCGCCGGGATCAGCACCCGCCCGCCGCCGGCCCGGTGCGTTGCGTCGATGGCGGACTGGATGGCCGCGGTGCAAAGGG
>JBEAOJ010000061.1:0-5924 GCA_041164985.1 Verrucomicrobiota bacterium
CAGCCTCTGAGGGAAAATCCCCTTCAGGTCAAATCTCTTCTTGGCAACCACTCCATCGTCGCTTCAGTAAACAGCTCTTCTCAAATTTAAAAGTCTAGTTCTTATTAGTAAATGGTATAAATGCGGAACAGCCCGCGACCGTTTCCGGTCGCGGGCCGCCTCTGGGTGGATTTCCCTTTCGGGATCTCGGGGAGGAAATCTTATCTGTTTTTGTTGGAGGGTTTTACCTGTGGGCAAGGCCCGCAGAGCGGAACCTGATCAACGAGCGGCTTGGCGACGAGGTGATTTTGTGTCTCGGCAAGGCGCCCAAACGGTAACCGTAGTAAACCTACGGTCAGCGCAGGGCAACGCCGCCGGGGCGCAACAAGCCTCCATTGCCTACCATTCGAGGGCGGCGGCTTTCTGATATTCGGTGACCTTGCGCTCGAAGAAGTTCTGCTCCTTGGAGAGGTCGGTGACCTCGCTCATCCAGGGGAAGGGGTTGGAGCTTCCGAACTGCTGGGGCATCTGCAGGCGGTCGAGGCGGCGGTCGGCGATGTACTGGACGTACTCGCGGAAGAGACCTGCGTTCAGGCCGAGGATGCCGCGGGGCATGCAGTCCTGCGCGTAGGCGACCTCGAGCTCGACGGCCTTGAGGATCATGGCGCGAACCTCATCCTCGAGATCCTGGGTCCAGATGCCGGGGTTCTCCTCGCGGATGCCGTTGATGAGATCAATGCCCAGATTCAAGTGAACAGACTCATCGCGCATGATGTACTCGAACTGCTGGCCGACGCCGACCATCTTGTTCTGGCGCTTGAAGGAGAGGAGCATCACGAATCCGCTGTAGAAGAAGATGCCCTCCATGATGACGTAGAACCCGACAAGGTTCTTGAGGAAGGTTCTCAGCCCCTCGGGCGTCTCGGTGTTGAATCCCTCCTCCATGATGGCGGAGGTAAGGGTCATCTCGAACGCGTCCTTGTCGTGGATCGAGTTGACCTCGTGATACATGTTGAAGACCTCGCGCTGGTCGAGCGAGAGGCTCTCCACGATGTACTGGAAGGTGTGGGTGTGGATCGCCTCCTCGAAGGCCTGACGGAGCAGGGCCTGACGGACCTCGGGGTTGGTGACGTGCTTGAAGATGGCGAGCACGATGTTGTTTCCAACCAGGCTCTCGGCGGTGCTGAAGAAGCCGAGATTGCGCATGATGACCTGGCGCTCCTCCGCGGTGAGGCGGTTGCTCTTCCAGAGCTCGATGTCACCCTGCATCGGGATCTCGTTGGGCATCCAGTGGTTGGCGCAGCCCTTGGTGTAGTAGTCCCATGCCCAGGTGTACTTGAGCGGCATGAGCTGGTTGACGTCGACCTGCTTGCAGTTGACCAGGCGCTTCTGGTCGGGATCGATCCGCTTGGTCAGATCGTGGAACGTGGCGGGTTGGCTTGAGGAGTTGCAGCAGGACATGGCGGTGGGGTTCTTGGGTTTGAGTTTAACGGATGGTTGCGGGTTTTTCCAGCGGTGTTGCGGACGGGTCGGGGTGGGGAAATGCTTATTTTACTGGCAGGCTTCGCACTCGCCGCCGTTGCGCATCGCCTCGATGCTGCAGGCCATCTTCTCGTCGGCGGTGTACTCCTTCTTGGGCTGGTTGACCCAGTTGGAGCGCTGCTGCTGGGTGCTCTTCTCGATGGTGTTGGCGGCCACGGAGCGGAGGTAGTAGGTGGTCTTGAGCCCGGTCTCCCAGGCGTGGAGGTACATGTCGTTGAGCTTCCGTCCGCTCGGCGCGGCGATGTAGAGGTTCAGCGACTGGCCCATGTCGATCCACTTCTGGCGCCGGCTGGCACACTCGATGTACCAGATCGGCTCGACCTCGAAGGCGGTGCGGTAGATCTCGCGGATGTTCTCCGGGATGCGGTCGATGCCGAGGATGGAGCCGTCCATGTACTTGAGCTCCTCCATCATCTTGCGGTCCCAGAGGCCGAGGGCCTTGAGGTCCTCGACGAGGTAGCTGTTGATGACGGTGAAGTCGCCGCTGAGGTTCCCCTTGGCGAAGAGGTTCTTGAAGGTGGGCTCGATGGACTGGGAGACACCGGTGATGTTGGAGATCGTGGCGGTCGGGGCGATCGCCATGGTGTTGCTGTTGCGCATGCCGTGCTTGCGGACGGCGGCGCGGACGACGTTCCAGTCGAGGGTGGAGGAGCGGTCCATGGAGACGGGCTGGCCGCGCTCCTGCTCGAGGATATCGATGGTGTCGATCGGGAGGAGGCCGCGGTCCCACTTGGAACCCTTGTAGCTCTCGTAGGCGCCGCGCTCGGCGGCAAGCTCGGTGGAAGCCAGGATGGCGAAGTAGGAGATGGCCTCCATGCTGCGGTCGGCGAACTGGACGGCCTCCTGGCTGGCGTAGCTGATCTTGAGCTTGTAGAGGGCGTCCTGGAAGCCCATCAGCCCCATGCCGACGGGACGGTGGCGGAGGTTCGCGTTCCTGGCCTCGGGGGTCGGGTAGTAGTTGATGTCGATGACGTTGTCGAGCATCCGCATGGCGGTGCGGACGGTCTTCTCGAGCAGGGCGAGGTCGAGGCCGTTCTCGTTGACATGGAGCGGGAGCCCGATGGATCCGAGGTTGCAGACGGCGGTCTCGTCGGCGGAGGTGTTGAGCAGGATCTCGGTGCAGAGATTGGAGCTGTGGACGACGCCGGTGTGATCCTGCGGGGAGCGCAGGTTGGAAGGATCCTTGAAGGTGATCCAGGGATGTCCGGTCTCGAACACCATGGAGAGGATCTTGCGCCAGATGGCGGTCGCCTCGACGCGCTTGAAGAGGGTGAGCTCCCCGCGGTCGGCCATCGCCTCGTACTCGGTGTAGCGTTCCTCGAAGGCGCGTCCGTAGAGGTCGTGCAGGTCGGGGACGTCGCTCGGGCTGAAGAGGGTCCACTGGGCGTTCTCCTTGACCCTCTTAATGAAGAGGTCGGGGATCCAGTTGGCGGTGTTCATGTCGTGGGTGCGGCGGCGTTCGTCGCCCACGTTCTTGCGGAGCTCGAGGAAGTCCTCGACATCAAGGTGCCAGGTCTCCAGGTAGGCGCACATAGCCCCCTTGCGCTTACCGCCCTGATTGACGGCGACGGCCGTGTCGTTGGCCACCTTGAGGAAGGGGATGACGCCCTGGCTCTCGCCGTTGGTCCCCTTGATGAGGGAGCCGGTGGCGCGGACGTTGGTCCAGTCGTTGCCGAGACCGCCCGCCCACTTGGAGAGCTTCGCGTCGTCGCTGATGCACTTGAAGATGTGGTCGAGATCGTCCATGACCGTCGTCAGGTAGCAGGAGCTGAGCTGCGGATGGAGCGTCCCGCTGTTGAAGAGGGTCGGGGTGGAGGAGGTGAAGAGGAAGCTGGAGAGGAGCTCGTAGAACTCGATGGCACGCTCGTTCTTCTGCTCCCCTTCCTTGAGAGCGAGGCCGAGGCAGACGCGCATCCAGAAGAACTGGGGCGACTCGATGCGGCGGCCGCCGATGTGGATCAGGTAGCGGTCGTAGATGGTCTGCAGGCCCATGTAGTTGAACTGCAGGTCGCGCTCGGGCTTGAGGGCGGCGGCGATCTTCTCCAGATCGTAGCCGAGAAGGTCGGGGGTGAGGCGGCCGGCGGCGATGCCCTCCTCGAGGTAGGCCTTGAAACGGGAGGCATGGGCCACGGTGATGTCGTGGTAATGCTCGAAGCCGGGAAGGGTCTCGCGGTAGATGACCTCGAGCAGGAGGCGCGCGGTGACGTAGCCGTAGGCGGGGTCGAGCTCGATGCGGGACTTGGCGGCGAAGATCATCGCCTTCTCGATCTCGTCGATGCGGACCCCGTCGTAGAGGTTCCGCATGGTCTCGTCGGCCATCTCGCGGGCCTCGCAGCGGTCCTCGAATCCGCGGCAGGCGCGGATCAAGGTGCGGCGCACGCGCTGGGGCTCGAGCACCTCGCGGCTGCCGTCGCGAAGGGTGACATGGAGCTCGGCCTGCACCTGGCCCGTGACATCGCGGTCGCCGCGGAGAGCGCGGGCCTTGCGGCGATCCTCGCGGTAGATGATGTAACGGCGGGCCACCTGAACATGCCCCTGGACCATGAGGGCCTCCTCGACGGCATCCTGGATGCGCTCGATCTGGAGTTCCTCGCCGCGGATGGCCCGGCTGAACAGGCGCTGCACGACGGCGGCGGTGACGGAAACGGCCGCGGTCTGATCCTCGGGCGAGAGGGGGTAATCGCTGGGGATGTCACGGTCGGCCTTGAAGGCGCTCTCCACGGCCAGACGGATACGCTCCTCGTTGAACGATTCGCTGCGGCCGTCACGCTTGCGGACGGTGAATTCACGGCCCTGAAGCGGGTCGACGCCGCTCAAGGAGAGCTGTCCGGAGAGTGGTTCCATGGATTTGGGGAGAGGTTTTGGGGTTTTTGGGAAAAGGTCCATAAAACACTATATATTGTGTCTCGTGGAGCGAGTGGACGCTATTTGTAGGTCATACAGCGACTTCGGGTCAACGAGATTTGTGGGGAATTCTTCTTTTTTTCTTTTTTCTCTTTTGAGGGAGTGGTTCAGGGGTGTGATTCGATGATTTTCCAAAGGGAACGCACCCCCGCGCAAGCTGAAGAACCCTTTGTGAATAATTAAACCGGGAAAAAAGGTTGCGCCCCGGGAGCGGCCATCGGGGGCTCTCTTTTACTGGCTACGAGGGGTCGCCTCCCCTCCGGAGAGCAGGGCAAGAGCTTCCCCGACCAGAAAGAGCGATCCGGCAAGCAAAACAGGGCATTCCGGGGTGCCGACGGGGGCAGGGTGGGTGTCGGAGTTGTCCACAAGGACCTCGCGAAGGGAGCCTGCAATGTGAACAACCGGCTTGCAGCCATCGGCGGAGGGGGATGCCGCCGCGATCACAGCGGCCAGATCGGCGGGTTTCGCCGAGCGCGGGGAGGGCACCGGCACGAGCACGACCGATGAGGCAAGGGGAAGCAGTTCGTTAAGTAGTGCCGAGGGATCCTTGTCCGAGAGCGCGCCGAAGATCAGCCTGCAGCGCCGCTCCCCGTGGACTTCGCGCCAGGTGGCGACGAGTTGCCGGGCCGCATGGAGATTATGCGCCCCGTCGAGGATCAGTTCGCCGCCACGGAGGGAGAGGCGCTGGAAACGGCCGGGCCATGACACATCCCGGAGTCCCTTCGCCACCGCTTCGGCGGAGGGTGAAAAACCCGCCGCACGGATCAAGGCGAGCGCAAGGGCCGCATTCCATCGCTGATGGGACCCGGCTAGCCCGAGGGGCGTTTCCTCCATCGGCGCCGAGACCCATTCGCACGGCGCGCCGATCTCCCGGGCCGCCGCGGCCAGGGCGTCGGCCGCCTCCCTCTCCTGCGGGGCGATGACGACGGGAATGCCGGGACGCAGGATTCCGGCCTTCTCCCGGGCGATCTTGCCTAGGGTCTCACCGAGCCATTCCATGTGATCGAGGCCGATCGGGGTGATGGCGCAGGCAAGCTTGGGGGCGGTGTTGGTGGCGTCGAGGCGCCCTCCCATCCCGGTCTCAAGCACGACGATCCCGCATCCGGCGCGGGCAAAAAGATCGAACGCGATCGCGGTGACACACTCGAAAAAGGTCGGTTGATCCCCCTCCCCCCACCCTGCCGTCGCCTCACGCAGGCGGTTGATCGCGGCATCAATGTCCGGGGAGGCGGCGTTCACGCCGTCGATCCGGATCCGTTCGGCAAACTCGACGAGATGCGGCGAGGTGTAGAGTCCCGTGCGGTGACCCGCGGCGCGGAGCACGGATTCCGCGAATGCCGAGACCGAACCCTTGCCGTTTGTCCCGGCCACATGGAGGCAGCGGAGCTTCTCCTGGGGATCACCCAGCACGGCAAGAAGCCGCCTCATCCTCTCGAGACCGGGCTGGACTCCCCTCGACTGCGTGGCCATCAACCACCGGAGGGATGGGGAATCAGAAG
>JBEAOJ010000062.1:0-7588 GCA_041164985.1 Verrucomicrobiota bacterium
CAGGGAGTAGATCTTCTTTGAGTCCTTCCTTTTTTGAGAGAGCACCCGGGTCGCCATGGAGAGCCATCGCCGATCAGGACTCTCCGGAGGCAGGGAGTGATCCAATTGCCTCACCACTCTCGGCTTCGACCGGAAGTGGTCACATGGAGCAAGGAAATGACTCAGGGGGAGCTTCAATTGCACTTGGGGTGGGGATCATGATGCCCGAAGCAAGGCGGTTTTGTCGGGGGTATCTGACTGGAACGAGTGGCCACTTTCCTTCATGCATTTCCATTTCAAAGACGCTGGGAAGCTTTCCTGATTTAACCAGCTCGAAATACCATGAAATCCAGTCGCCTATCCGGGATAAAAGGTATTCCAGAGTTGTCTTTGACAAAGATGGATTTCCAAAGGTTTGCAGCAACCGGCACAATGCGGTTTATTCACCGTCTGTAATGAGCCCGTTTTCCGATCAACTCGCCGCCCTGATGGCCGGCTGCGCCCAGGTTCTCAGCGAGAAGGAACTGAAGGCCAAGCTCGCCCTGGGTCGTCCCCTCAAGGTGAAGCTCGGCGTCGACCCGACCTCACCTGACATCCACCTTGGACACACGGTTGGTCTCACGAAACTTCGTCAGTTCCAGGAACTCGGACACGAGGCCATCCTGATCATCGGTGACTTCACCGCAATGATCGGCGATCCGAGCGGTCGATCCGCCACGCGCCCGCATCTTTCCCATGAACAGGTCATGGAACATGCCAAGACCTATCAGGAGCAGGCCTTCAGGATCCTGGATCCTGAAAAGACCCTGATCCGTTACAACGGCGAATGGTTCGGGAAGATGAACTTTCAGGATGTGATGAGGCTCAATAGCCGCGTCACCCTCCAGCAGATGCTGCAGCGCGAGGATTTTCGCGAGCGCATCGACAAGGGGCTTCCCGTCCGGGCACACGAGATCCAGTACCCGATCATGCAGGGATGGGATTCCGTGGTGATAGAGGCCGATGTGGAACTCGGCGGCACCGACCAGCTCTTCAACATCCTCGTCGGGCGTGATCTCCAGCACGAGGAGGGCCAGCACCAGCAGGTCGCCATGTTGCTTCCCATCCTGACCGGTCTCGACGGCACCCAGAAGATGAGCAAGAGCCTTGGCAACGCCGTCGGGGTCTCCGAGCCGCCGGGCGAGATGTTCGGCAAGCTCATGAGCATCTCGGATGAGCAGATGGGAGAGTATTACAGGCTCCTCCTGCACGAGGGGATCCCCGCCGGCGCTCATCCGATGGAGGCCAAGAAGGGGCTCGCGGAGCGCCTCACCGCCCGCTACCACTCCGCCCAAGAGGCACGGCGTGCCCGCGAGGAGTTCGAACTCCGCTTCTCCAAGAAGGATCTCGAATCCGCCGACCTTCCATCCTATGCCCCTGCATCCGATCTTCCCCGCGATATCATCACCCTCGGTGTCGATGCCTTCGAACGGGTGCTCGGCGTGAAGAAATCCCGCGGCGATCTCCGTCGCCTCGTCGAGGGGGGGAGCGTCTCCTGGAGGGGTGAAAAAATCACCGACCCCAAGGCTCTCATCCCGGCCTCCGAGTCGGGCGTCCTTAAGCTCGATAGAAAGAACGCCGTCCGGATAGGTTGATCCGGGAGAGGAGATGGGTCGTGGGGTGGGGGGACTGCGTTCCCAACAAGTCCGCCCAGATATTCCAAAACTTTACAGATCGTCGTCGGTGTCGTTGGAACCCTTGGTGACGCCGCGTAGCTTTGCCTCGATGAAGGCGTCCAGGTCGCCGTCCATGACCCCCTGCACGTTGCTGGTCTGAACGCCCGTCCGATGATCCTTGACCATCTGGTAGGGCTGGAAGACGTAGGAGCGGATCTGGCTTCCCCAGGCGATCTCCCCCTTCTCGCCGTATTGGCGATCCAGTTCGGCGCGCTTCTTGTCGGCCTCAAGTTGGTAGATCTTGGCCTTGAGCATGCGCATCGCCATCTCGGCGTTGCGGCCCTGGCTTCGCTCGGCCTGGCAGGCGACGACGATGCCGGTCGGGACGTGGCGGAGGCGGACAGCGGTCTCTACCTTGTTGACATTTTGCCCCCCCTTGCCTCCGGCGCGATAGGTATCGCGCTCGATATCGGCGGGATTGATCTCGATGGGGGCATCCTCGATCTCCGGCGTGACGTCGACGCTGGCAAAGGAGGTGTGGCGCCTCTTGGCTGAATCAAACGGGGAAATGCGGACGAGCCGGTGGACGCCGCGCTCCGCCTGAAGGTAGCCGTAGGCAAAGTCACCCTTCACTTCGATGGTCACTGACTTGATGCCGGCCTCGTCACCCTCCTGGATGTCGACGACGGTGGCGCTGTAGCCGCTTCGCTCGATCCAGCGCTTGTACATGCGCATGAGCATGTCGGCCCAGTCGCACGACTCGGTGCCTCCGGCTCCGGAGTTGATCGTGAGATAGGCGTTGGCCTTGTCGAACTCGCCCGAGAGAAGCTGCTTGAGCTCGAATTTCTCGATCTCGGTGGTGAGGGTTCGGAATTCCTTGGCGACTTCCTCGGAGGCTTGGAGCTTGGAGGCGGCGTCGCTTTCCTCAAGGGCCATCTCCTTCAGGATCTCCAGATCGCCGACGCGCTGGTCGAGTTGGGCAAGGGGGCCGAGCTTCGCCTTGATGGCGGAGACACGCTCCATGTCCTTCTGCGCAGATTCCCGGTTATCCCAGAATCCGGGCTCGGTCATCCGGGTCTCGATGCCCGTCAGTTCCTCGGCAAGAGCCGGCGCGTCAAAGAAACCTCCTGAGCGAGCCGAGACGATCGGCAAGCCCGGAGGCATCCAAAGTGGAGAGGTCGATTTGAGAGTCGGCGGACATTTGAAAGGGGTTAGGCTCTAGGTTACAAGACTCTAGAAGACTGAAAAAATACGATATTGTGTCAATGAAGCTGGAGGGCGGACATTCCGTTGATACCCTAAATTTCTAGGGTCTAAACCGCTAGAGACTCGACTGCATTAGGAAATCAGGACTTATTCTGAGCGTTTCCGAACCTGAAGATGGTCTCCCCATCCTTCATGAGATCGAGCTTGTCACGGGCGATCATCTCGAGGTACTCGCGGTCGGTCTGGAGCAGTTTGACCTGGAGTTCGCGGTCCGCGGCGGTCTTGCGGAGTTCGGCGAGACGGGTTTTCTGCTCCGCGACGTCACGCTTCATGTCTGAGAGGCGGATCCACTCGGGGTAGAAGGTGAATCCGAGGGTCAGCAAGGCGCTTCCCACGATCAGCGCCCACATCACGCGCATCGCCACAGGCAGGTAATTTGCCTGGGCGCGGCGTGTGTGCGCGGAATTGGTCGTATGGATGCGGTTACCTGACATCTGTTCAGCCTTTTAGCACTTTAGCTTGCCGCCGTAAACAGCATCTTCACCGAGTTGTTCCTCGATGCGGAGGAGTTGGTTGTACTTGGCGACGCGGTCGGTGCGGCATAGGGAGCCTGTCTTGATCTGCCCTGCATTGGTCGCCACGGCGATGTCGGAGATGGTGGTGTCCTCTGTCTCGCCCGAGCGGTGGCTGATGACGGCGGTGTAGCGGTTCTCCTTGGCGAGTTCGACGGCGTCGAAGGTCTCGGTGAGGGAGCCGATTTGGTTCACCTTCACGAGGATCGAGTTGGCCACACCCTTCTCGATACCCTTGCGCAGGAAGTCGACGTTGGTGACGAAGAGATCGTCGCCGACGAGCTGGACCTTGTCACCGAGGGCCTCGGTGAGGAGCTTCCAGGTCGCCCAGTCGTTCTCGGCGCAGCCGTCCTCGATCGAGACGATCGGGTACTTGGCGCAGAGCTGCTTGTAGTAGGCGACGAGTTCGGCGCCGGTGCGGCTGCTCCCGTCGGACTTCTTGAAGACATACTGCTTCTTGGCAGCGTCGTAGAACTCGCTGGAGGCGACATCGAGGGCGATGGCGACCTGGTCACCGAGCTTGTATCCGGCCTTCTTGACCGCCAGGGCAATGGAGTCGAGGGCGTCCTCCGCGCTCTTGAGTTTGGGGGCGAAGCCACCCTCGTCACCGATGGCGGTGGAGAGACCGCGGTCCTTGAGGACTGATTTCAGGGCATGGAAGATCTCGGCGCCGCAACGAAGGGCCTCGGAGAAGGAGGGAAGTCCTCGGGGCATGATCATGAACTCCTGGAAGTCGATCGGGGCATCCGAGTGGGCGCCGCCGTTGAGGATGTTCATCATCGGGACGGGGAGCACCTTGGCGTTGGGGCCACCGAGATACTTGTAGAGGGGGAGTCCGAGCTGCGCGGCGGCGGCGCGGGCCACGGCCATGGAGACGCCGAGGATGGCGTTGGCGCCGAGCTTTTTCTTGGTCGGGGTGCCGTCGAGTTCGAGCATCACTTTGTCGATCGTCACTTGGTCGAGGGCGTTGTAGCCGACAAGCTCGGGGGTGATGTGGTCGATGACATTGGCCACGGCCTTGGAGACTCCCTTGCCCAGGTAACGTCCTTTCACGCCGTCACGGAGTTCGACGGCCTCGTGTTCACCGGTGGAGGCGCCGCTCGGGACGGCTGCCCGTCCGACGGCTCCTCCTGCAAGATGAACGTCTGCTTCGAGGGTGGGGTTGCCGCGGGAATCAAGGATCTCGCGGGCGTGGATGGCTGTGATGGTGGTGTCGTTCATGTGAGTGGTTTTTTAGGCTGAAGGTTTTTTACTGAAGATTGAAGGGTTGAAAATATCAGGAGGTGACCGTACCGAGAGCCGCGACGTCCGTGAAGGGGGCGATGCCGGTGATCTTCATCGAGCGGGTTCCCTTGTCTGCCGGGAGGTCGAGGGTGTCGCCAAGCTTCTTGCCAAGGAGCGCACGGCCGATGACGGCCTGATAGGAGACCCATCCCTTCTCGGGAACGCCGTCCCAAGCTCCGAGGATGCTGTAGGTTTCGGCAGTGCCCCCGCCGGCGGGTTCAAGCGTCACCACGGTGCCGATCGAGACGACCGAAGTATCGACGTTCTCGAAATTGGTTCCGCGTGCGTTGTTGAGCATGAGCTCCAATTCGCCTTTCTGGCGGTTGAGGACGGCCTGCTGCTCCTTGGCCGACTTGAACTCAAAGTTCTCACGAAGATCGCCGTAGGAGCGGGCGGTGGCGATGTCGCGGATGTTCTGCGGGATGAGGACCTTCTCGAGGTGCTCGAGTTCCTCCTTGCGTCGCTGCAGGCTGGCCCAGGAGACAACAAGGCTTTCGGCGCGCTCTGCCGGTTCCGACTGTTCCCCGGTGACCAGGGTCTCGAGTTCGGGGTGCACCTTGAGAATACGCGCCAGGAGGGAGCGGCGGTTCAGGTCGGCGAAGACCGGGCTGAGCATCACCTTGCGCATCGCCTGGCGTGCGGAGTCGCGCTCGGCCTTACCGAGGAGGTCGGCGACGAGTTCGCGGTCCTCGAAGAGGAACTCCTCCAGCCGCTTGCTCTTGATCTCGGCATGGAGGTCGGCCTCCATCGCGGCGAGGATGGCGGCGAAGAGTTCCTCGTCGATGAGTTCGGGGAGGGTCTTGGCGCGCTCCTTGCAGAGCCAGAGAAGGAAGTCGGTGCCGGCCGAGCGTTCGCGGATCACGCGGCGTGTGTGCTCGGCGAAGGCTTCCTTTTTCCCCTGCGCGGTGAAGAGCTTGAAGATCTCGCCGCTGAGGCGGGGTTCGGAGGATCGCAGCAGCTTGAGGGATCTCTCCTGCCAGTCACCGGGGAAGGCCTCGGGGAAAGCCTCGAGGACACGGGCATACTTGGCGGCGGGTATTTCGGTGAAGATCTCGGCGAGCTTGCCCGGGGACTCCGAGAGGAACTTGGCGACGCTGGCCGCTTCGGGGCCCGGCTTGAGCGACTCGTGGCGCGAGCAGATCTCGTCGCGGATGATCAGGAGTTCGATCGCCTTGGCGGCGTGGATCTTGCCGCCGCGCTTGGCGGCCTCCTCGACCTCGAGGGCGAGGGCACGGAGTTCCTCGACTTCCTTCGTGAAGTCGCTGAGCGACTTCAGAGCCGCGTCGAGGGCCGCGACCTGCTCCTTGGGATGACGTGCCTCGCGGAACTGGCCGATCAGTCGCTCCTGGGGATTCTGGGCCGTCTCTTGAAGGACGATCGGTTCCCCTTTTTTGGCGGGGATCTGGAAATGTCCGTCGGCCTTGAGCTTCTTCTTGGCGGCGTCGAACCACTTCTTGAACCCGGCGGCGTCGAAGACTGCCGGAACAAGGGTGGCCGAGATTTCATCGGCCGTCGCCTTGCCTCCATGGTCGGCAAGGATCGAGCGGACCAGTCCGACCGGATCGGAGGAAGCCTGCTCGCGGACCGCCGCGGCATCGCTGGCGGCACGGGCGAGGATATGCTCCGCAGGGATGAAGGTGAGAGTCTCGGCCGCATACTGGAGCTGCATCGGGTGCCCCTTCTTGCTTCCGAAGTCGATCGTGACCTGGCCGGTGATCAGTTCCCAGGCGGCGATTTTTCCGAAGCCCCAGCTGCGATGGGTGACGAAGGCTCCGGGTGTGAGTTTGGAAAGGGCTTCGGCGTGTGCGGCGGTGATCTTGCCGGCTTCGATGTAGGGATTCAGGTCTTCGCTCATGTGGTAAACGGATATCCTAGAGAGGAACGGTCCTAAGGAGAAGAAGATAAGAGACTGTCTGAAAACTCGGAAAAGCCGCGTTGGTGCGGATTTTTCCATTGGCCAATGAGGGAGGAAAGCGGAAATACTCGTGCGGTCTTGTCCCGTCCGATCCGACACTGACCAAAAAAAATGTACCCAACCCTTCGGGCGAGAGCAAGGGACGTTGTCTGGCTGCGTTCCTTGGTCGGTCAAAGCCCGCTGCGGGGATTCCCCTTCGCAGGTGCCAAACCATCCAGACACCCCTTGCTCGCGCGCGTCAATCCCCAGTTTTCAGACAGTCTCCAAGGAAGCGCTGATTAAATCGGCGCTTCCCGAGGGAATTCCTTGCCCCATTGTTTCCGGAGAAGAGATTCCTTCTTTTTCATTTCTCATTTTTCCTTCATCCTCCAACTCAACCGATGCCCGAAAAACTCCACATCGAACCGGCGACCCTCGACGATCTGCCCCAGCTCGCCGATCTGCTCTACGACCTCTTTTCCCATGAGGCCGACTTCATCCCCAACAGGGAGAAGCAGATGCGCGGTCTGCAGCTGATCCTGGAGCAACCGAACCGCGGTCGCATCTTCGTTCTCCGCAGCGGGGCGAGGATCATCGGCATGATCAACCTGCTCATCACCATCAGCACGGCCGAGGGGGGATTCGTGCTCATTCTCGAGGATCTCGTGGTCCACTCCGACCACCGCGGGCAGGGCTACGGCGGCAGACTGCTCGAGCATGCGCTCGATTACGCGCGCAGCAAGGGCTTCCTCCGCATCACGCTCCTCACCGACAAGATGGAGAACCGCCCGCGCGAGTTCTACGAGCAGCACGGCTTCCGCCAGAGCGGGATGGTTCCGATGCGCTATTACTTCACGCCTCACGAGACCAAGGAGGCCCCGTCCCATGGGTAAGGAGGGTCCGGCTTCCCGCGAAGGCCTTGTCGATCTCGGGTTTGCCCGGGTCGATTCGGCCCGTCGCGACCGGTGCGGTCGAGCCGAGGTGATCTTCGGACAGGG